>CAYRTD010000146.1:0-9540 GCA_964426915.1 uncultured Bacteroidaceae bacterium
CTATGCTAAAGCTCCGGTGACAGAATGCGGAGGATTTGAGGGAGAAACCTCTCTCCTTCAAGTCCGAACAAAAATTGCGAGATGAAGAGATTGATTTTTTTCATTTTTACAAAATGTATACGCTGAGATTTTGAGGGTTCGTCATAAAGAGCTATAAAATTATAACTTTTCGTGTACCATGAAACTTTATACCGGGTTAACAACACACGAAATTCATTAAGGCATTGTTAATCTTTATTATAAATTTTTATTGGAAGAATTAACTGAGTTTTAAAGCATATTATGCTCCATAATTTAACTTATTGAAAAATGCATATATTTAATTTTATATCTTTGCTGACTGAAAATTTGTTATAAATATTTAATAGCCATGAGAAAATTGTTTCTGATCCCACTGCTTCTTCTTTCTTACCAGTTAAGTATAAGCCAGTTTCCCATGATGTCGGATATGGATCCGGTTACCTGGTCTTTCAAATCTGAGTCTGCCGGAGATGGTATATATGATCTCATTATTTCTGCAAATATTGAAGATCCATGGCATATGTATGCAATAGAACAGGAGCGGAGCGGGCCAATTCCCACCAGTGTGAATTTTCAGGAAAATGATAATTATACCTTGATAGGTGAAGTTGAGGAACTTACAGAACCGGTAATCAAATTCGATGAAGGCTTCCGGTTCGACGTGGGAGCTTATTACAAAGAAGCGAAATTTAGGCAAAGAATAAAAGTTTTAAGTGATGAAGAAGTTGAAATCGAAGGTGTTATTGAATATCAGTGTTGTGATGATGAAACCTGCCTGCCACCCTTTGAGAAGGAATTTGTATTCAGGGTTGAGGGCTATGCTCAGGGAGAAGAGAGAATTACAATTCCTGCCGGTGATGAGGAAATAAGTGCTGAAAGGGCTGCCACTTTGAAGGAGGAGACTGAAGATGGCGGATTGAAGCCGGTAAAAGATGATCCGGAAGAAATCATTAGACAATTTGATGAAGGAGAAGCGACGGGTGAGATTGTTGATTCCGTCATTCCTGCAGATAAGGATAACGGCCGTTCTATGATGGGATTTCTGATACTGACATTTCTCCTTGGGCTTGCAGCAATACTTACTCCCTGCGTATATCCAATGATTCCCATGACCATTTCGTTCTTTATGCGGGAAACCAAAAATAAAACCATGGTAATTATAAAGGGACTTATTTTCGGTTTTTCCGTGATCCTTGTTTATACAGGTCTGGGTGCCCTGGTCGCACTTACAGGGATGGATGCGAATTTCGGAAATATGATCAGCGCCCACTGGATTCCCAATATCATATTTTTTATTCTTTTTGTGATCTTTGCTCTCTCATTTCTGGGGATGTTTGAAATTGTGCTCCCCTCAGGCTTTGTAAATAAGATCGACAAACAAGCTGACCGGGGTGGACTGCTGGGGTCATTCTTTATGGGAATAACCCTTGTGGTTGTTTCATTTTCCTGCACAGGTCCTATTGTCGGCTCCCTGCTGGCCGAAGCTGCAGGCGGGGATGTACTGAAACCGATACTGGGTATGTTTTTCTTTTCCCTGGCATTTGCACTTCCTTTTACACTTCTTGCGATTTTTCCCTTCATGCTGAAAAATCTGCCCAAATCGGGTGGCTGGCTGAACAGTGTAAAAGTGGTACTCGGATTTTTTATGTTGGCTTTCGGCATGAAATTTTTAAGTTCCATAGACCAGGCATATCACCTCAATATTTTCAGCCGTGAAGTCTATATTGCCATCTGGTTTGTCCTTTCTGTTTTTCTGGGGCTTTATCTTCTCGGGAAGATCAGGCTTCCGCACGACAGTGAAATGCCTTATGTTAAAGTTCCCCGCCTTTTGCTGGCTGGTGCAGTTTTCGTTTTTTCCACCTATCTTTTCACGGGAATATTCGGTGCAGACCTTAGTGCAGTTTCTTCAATGCTCCCCCCAAAGTCGTCTCAGAATTTTGACCTTACCAGAAGCTCTGCTGCCGTTGTAAGCGATGATCAATCGGAAACTTTCTGCGGACCCGGAAAATATGATGATCTTTTTGAACTTCCACACGGCATAAAGGGGTATTTTGATTATGATGACGGTATTCAATGTGCCCTGGAAAAGAATAAACCTGTTTTTCTGGATTTTACAGGACACTTTTGCAGTAATTGTAAGCAGATGGAAAATCAGGTATGGACAGATCCTGAAATACTCCGGATCTTAAAGGAAGAATATGTGGTAATATCACTTTATACAGATGATAAAACCAAACTTCCTGAAGAAGACTGGGTGACAACTAATGAAGGAGAAGTCCTGAAAACAATTGGAAAACAAAATGTTTATTTCGAGCTGCAAAGGTTTAAAACATTTGCTACTCCCTGGTATGTGCTATTGGATGCGGAAGGAAATCTGCTAAATGAGCCCAGGGGAAAAGATCTGAATGTTGAGAGTTATCTGGATTTTTTGAATGAAGGACTGGAAAAATTTTACCAGTAATCCTCTGCCTGTCTTAAAACTTACCGAATTTAAAACTAATACTCATCGTAATTCCTTCAAGCGCATTTCGAGGTGTATTAATTAAGTCCACATCAGTGGTATAACGGTAACTCACTCCGCCTGCAAGTCTGAAGAACTTCAGCATATTCAGTTCGATCTCTATTCCCGGTTCAAATACCAGGAAAATTCCTGAATCTTCAACCTGGACTTCACGATATTTCCAACTTTCGTGGTTTTCATAATACCAGTCCGAACGGTTATATGCAATGCCTCCAACTCCGGCAACAATTGGAAAGGCTATATGAACAGGACTGCGGGGAAATAAAATGGGTTCGATAATAAGACCTCCATAACCCCCTGCCAGATTTACATCATCATCCAGAAAGGCATCATAGTGATAGTCGTTAAGAAAACCTGTCCCTGTAAAACCGAATCCTAATCCGCGATTTAACAGACATACAGCACGACCTGACATAAGAATGGCGTCTTTGTCATCGATCATGGAATATCCTCCTCCAAATCCAAAATACCCGCCCCAGGTATAAATGTTATTACCCAGAAGTGTTCTTATTTCACGATCATCATGATACCATTGGGCATTAAGTGATAATATCGCGAAAAATATAGCTGTAACTAAAAATAGAGTTCTTTTCATCGTTTTGGTGTTATTGTTTTCATAGCTTGTGTTTTGCTGATAATTAGGAATAATGCTTGCTTTTTATTCGAATCTGCCTCCACATAGAAAATCAGACCCAAATAATCCGACAAAAATCACTGCATCAAAAATCTTGCCCGATTTTTATTAGGAACATTTTTAAATATATTTTAAACTTTTAGAATATAGAACCAGGGATGGGTTTGAGTAATTATCAGGAGGATAAGATTTTATATTTTACACTTTTTTCAACATCATCTTCCGGGCCTTATCCCTTTCTTTCGGAGGAAAGCTGTAATCGTATAAAGCAATAATGCGATGCCAACGAAGGCTGAAACCCTGCCGATATAGTCTCCATGCCGTGTATAAAAGCTTATTTTGTTATTGGCATTGAGTGTTTCTTTTATGGCGCCTCTTTCCCACCATCCCAGGTGTTCCAGCATTTCACCTTTTTGATTGAAGAAAGTAGAAATTCCTGTATTGGCAGAACGGGCAACACTTCTTCGATTTTCTATTGCCCTGAGTGCGCTGAAGGTATTGTGCTGGCGATATCCCGGGGTGTCTCCCCACCATCCGTCATTGGTTATAACAAATATGAAATCCGCATTAGCTTCGCTCACATACTCTGTAACAAATTCTCCGAAAATAGATTCGTAGCAGATAACCGGTCCTACCTTTGTTTCATCTTGCGGAGAAGTAAAGGTCTCACGGTATTCCTGGGAGCCATGACTTCTGAACGTCCCCCCCAGCTTAAGCATTAGTTTCCTTAGAAACCCAAGGTATTGTGTATAGGGCATTTTTTCTACCCCCACAACAAGTTGCGACTTATGATAAACAGGAATAATTCCTGTTGTGTCTATCTGTAATGCAGAATTAAAGCTATCATACCAGTAATTTTCCCTGTAAGGTTTTGCTGTAGGGCTCGCACTCTCTCTATCTTCGTATAACTGATAGGTAGTAGCACCAATTATGATCTTGGCATTCGGGTATCTTGTCGAAAGTTCAACCAATTGACGGATGCTGGGATTATCTTCAATCCGGTTCAGCCAAAGATTATCATTTATAAAGGTTTCAGGAGCTACAATGTAATCCGTATTCTCGTCGCTAAGGGAATCTGCGAGATGAATCAGTATGTCCATTTGTTCCTGAGGCGGGATATCATTGAATTTCATGTAAGGATCGATGTTCGGCTGAATTACGACAATTTCGTATGGTCTTTTTTCTTCCTTGTAATTATTGAATCTTATGAGAGAGAGTACAACGGGAACAATCAGCAGTATAATGGCCAGTCCCAGTTCGACCCTGGAATTGCGAAGACTTTTTTGCTTCAGGTATTTAGTGATGGTGCGGAAGAGGAGGAGGTTGACAGACAATATCCAGAAGCTTCCTCCAAGGGTCCCGGTATACTCATACCATTGTATAAGTCTGATATCATTTGCCAGGCCATTTCCGAGGTTAAGCCAGGTCCATGAGATCTCTGCGTTGAGGTAGAAATATTCAAAACTGAGCCAGTAAAAAAGGAGAGAAAAATAGCCGTAAGAATTTCCCAGCTTTCTGTGTGTCAGACTAAACAGCCAGAAGGGAACAGTCATGAAGGTTGTATTTACAATAAGGGCTGTAATTAAACCGGCAAAGCTTGCATTTTTTATCCACCATGTAGAAGCAAGATTCCAGATGAAAAATGTGAGAAAAGGAAGCCAGAAAAACTGGGAGGATCTTCCTTTTGATCTCACCAGATCTTCTTCAACCATTAATAAAGGAATAAAGGCGACAAACAGAATTAATCCTGAACCCCCGGAATACCAGGCGGGAACGAAGATTAATCCTGAGAGAACACTATATAAAATACGATATTTCAGAGACATTTCAACATTTTTTCAGAAGCTGCAAAATTAATAATATTCCATAAATATTAACGCTGCACTCAAAAGTTTATTTCTAAAGGATTTACTAATGCAGAAGAATTTAGTTTCTTTGCAAGATATCTGTTATCATAATAAAAAATTGTATTTTATACAGCCAATTTTAACAGGATTCCATGGGAATTGAATTGTTTTGGAAAGGTTTTATTGTCGGGCTTATGGTATCCATTCCACTCGGGCCTATCGGAGTTCTCTGTGTTCAAAGGACTTTGAATAAAGGAAGGAGGTCGGGCTTTATTTCCGGTCTGGGGGCGGCATTTGCTGATACTGTTTTTTCCTTCATTGCCGGATTCGGGGTTACCTTCATCATTAAATTTATAAAGGAGCAGCATCTGTATTTTCAGATTATCGGTGGCATAATAATCATCTTTCTGGGGATTCATATTTTTTACACCAATCCTGTCCGTCAATTACGGATGCAAAGGATGAACCGTGAAAATCTTTTTCAGGATTTTTTTTCAGTTTTTTTACTGACCATTACCAACCCAATGGCCATTCTTTTTTTTGTGGCTATGTTTGCGGGGATCAACATTGCTGAAGAACCGCTTGGGTTTTTTGATATGAGCAGCCTTGTGCTGGGTGTTCTTTCAGGTGCTTCCGGCTGGTGGTTCCTGTTAACTGCCTTTGTAAATTTTCTACGTCACAGGTTCAGACTCAAGATTATCTGGTGGATGAATAAAATTGCCGGCGTCCTTATTTTTGTTCTTGGGATTGCTGCTATATTGAGTATTTGGTTCCTTTGAGAATGTTTTTCCGGGAGTGGGAATTCAACATTATCATTCCTCGAAGCAGGGTTAATAATCTTGTTTTTTTACAGACAGAATAAATTTTCAGTTATATTTGAGGACTAAACTACGCAGTTTATATGGCTAAGCTAATAGAACCTAATGATATTATCAGGGCTGCAAAGCTCAATAAGATTGGTGGTGTGGGGACAGCGAAAATATTGATGCTGTTACTCAGGATCAACAGGATCAATAAACTCTATTCCGAATTTCAAGATGCTGAGGGCCTTGAGTTTATTGACAGGCTTATTGCCGAACTAAAAATTAGTTATGAAGTCAGGGAAGAAGAGATAAACCGTATCCCCAAAACCGGTCCTTTCATTACGATATCAAATCACCCTTATGGTGGGATAGACGGAATGCTGCTGATCAAGATACTAAATTCTGTGCGTGGAGATTATAAGATACTTGCGAATTTTCTTCTTCAGCGATTGGATCCGGTGAAGGATTTTATTTTACCGGTTAATCCTTTTGAAAACAGGAAATCGGCTCATTCAAGTATTGCGGGAATAAAATATGCACTGAAACATCTTGAAGATGGGAATGCTCTTGGGATATTTCCTGCCGGTGAAGTTTCAAGTTATAATCTGCATTCGGTAGGGATTAGTGATAAGCAATGGGACGGATCGGTACTTAAGATGATAAAAAAGGCCCGGATTCCGGTGGTGCCTATTTATTTTACCGGGAATAACAGCAGGCTGTTTCATCTCCTTGGCCTTATTCATCCTACATTACGAACTGCCAGATTACCTTCGGAGTTGTTCAATAAAAAGAAAAAGCCCATCAAGATCAGGATTGGTAATCCTATTTCGGTAAAGGATCAGGACGAATTCAGGGATATCCCGAGATTTGGCCGGTTTCTCCGGGCTAAAACATATGCACTCGGATCCCCTCTTGAGGTGCATAAATTTTTCCGGACTTCCATCAACCGGGCCTCAAAGCTTGAGGACATCATTCAGGCAACCGACAGTGAAGTTATTGAACAGGAGGTTAGTCAATTGAGAGAACGATATCTTTTATTTGAAAGCAGGGAATTTCAGGTTTTTTGTACTCCCTCCTTTTGCATTCCTTATATTATGAATGAAATCGGAAGGTTAAGGGAAAAAACTTTCAGGCTCGTGGGTGAAGGTACCAACAGGGCTATGGATGTGGATGAATTTGACCTTTACTATCACCAGCTTTTTGTTTGGGACAATAATGCCAAAAAGATCGTTGGTGCTTACCGTGTAGGGAAGGGGAAGGAAATTCTGAATCAGTATGGTATACGTGGGTTTTACATTCAGAGTCTTTTCAGGATCAGTTCACGATTTCGTCCTGTACTGGAGCAATCACTCGAGCTGGGCCGGTCATTTATCGTGGAGGAATATCAGAAAAAACCCCTGCCTCTATTTCTTTTATGGAAAGGCATATTGTATTTTCTCATTAAAAATCCGGAATATCGCTATCTTCTGGGACCGGTAAGCATCAGTAATCGTTTTTCCAAGTTTTCGCGTGGCATGATCATCAAATATATTATGCTGAATCATTATGATCATGATTTCGCCAGGATGATCAGGCCAAGAAAAAAATTCGTTGTTGACGGATTTCCTGATGTCGATATGGAAATTATTATGGAATCGACCAGTGATCTGAATAAATTTGATAAATTCATAAAAGATGTTGAGACCTCAGGCTATAATATGCCGGTTTTGTTGAAGAAATACCTGAAGCAAAATGGCAGGATCATTGGTTTCAATATTGATCCTAAATTCAATAATGCACTGGACGGCCTGCTTATACTAGATTTATATGATGTGCCAATTGATACGATTTCTTCTCTTTCCAAAGAGATACGGGATGAATCAATTCTTGAAAGATTCACGGTTTGAGAGGCGATGAACATAAGGCTTTTTTCCTTTGTATCACATGGAAGAAATAGAGGAAATATTTAGCTGAAAAAATGATAACGAATAATGTAACTACTCAGATAGTGAATTCATGAGTTTTAAGCCAATTGAATAATGAACGAAAAATTTATTTTTTTATGAGACTGATAACATTAATTATAATTTTCCCGTCGTTGATCTTTGTTTCATGTAATGATGGTGGAAGAAATGAGAGAAGTGAGGATTACATTACCCGGCTTCACGAGAGAGTTCTTACTGTGGATAGTCATACTGATACCCCCCTGAGATTCACAAGAACAGGCTACGATTTCTTTAAACGTCAGGATCCTCATGAAGACGGGTCGAAGGTAGATTTTCCCAGGATGGAAGAAGGACAGCTGGATGGTATTTTCCTGGCAGTATTTTTGGGGCAGCGGGAACGAACGGAAGAAGGATATGCTCAGGCCAAAAGCCGGGCTTATCAGGTCTTTGATTCTATTTACTCATTAATAGACAGGGGAGGAGACAAGCTTCAACTGGCTCTTTCACCCCGTGATTTCAGGAAAATAGACCGCCAGGGAAAATCCGCAATATTCATAGGTGTTGAAAATGGTTATCCGCTGGGACTTGATGTTTCCATGGTCGATAGTTTTTATAATTTGGGCGCCAGATACATAACCCTGTGCCATACTCAGAATAATGATATCTGCGATTCATCCACAGATCCGGAAGGTCCAGAATATGATGGATTGTCAGATTTCGGTTATCGTGTCGTGGAACGCATGAATGAGCTGGGAATGATGATTGATGTTTCTCATGCTTCCGATGATTCCTTTTACGATATAATCGAGTCGAGTACTAAGCCCGTGATCGCTTCACATTCTTGTGCAAGAGCGATTTGTGATAACCCGAGAAACCTGAGTGATGATATGTTAAAGGCACTGGCAGAAAACGATGGGGTAATTCAGATGTGCATTCTGAGTGCTTATGTTGAAACGCCACAACCGAATCCCCTTCGCGATTCAGCAAAAAATGCTGTCAGGGAAAAGCATGGCAATTATTATGATCTGGATGATGAGGGAAGACAGGCATTTCTCAAAGACTGGTATGCGGTGGATAAAAACTTCCCTCAAGAGCTGGCAGATGTAGGCCAAGTTGTGGATCATATTGATCACATCGTGGAAATCGCCGGGATAGATCATGTGGGGATCGGTACGGATTTCGACGGAGGTGGCGGGGTAGAAGGTTGTTATGATGTGAGTGAGCTGAGAAATATCACTGCAGAGCTTGTGAGAAGAGGTTATTCGGAAAAGGACATTAAAAAGATCTGGAGTGGGAATCTGATGAGGGTGATGGGGGAGCAGGAGGCAGGAGGCAGGAGGCAGGAGGCAGGAGGCAGTAATCAGTAATCAGTAATCAGTGGGCAGTAGGCAGTAAGGAGTAAGAAGTAAGAAGTAAGGAGTAAGGAGTGAGGAGTGAGGAGTAAGAAAGAAGTGGGTTTCCATGGATGGAGGCATTTTTTTAAGGAATAGGGGAAGTTAAATTAAAGGGGGTAGATGATCTTATAAGAGTTTGAAAATAAATACTATATAAATTTAGTTAGAGTCTGTCAATAGAGTCGGGTGTCTGGATCATAACCGAAACCGCCACATGGCGGTGAGCTCAGCGACAGCGTGCGGAGGCACAAGCCCCAAAAAGCGGAGTTTACTAATGTAAATGAGCATTTTTGGGGCGAGCATAACGCAGATAGCGGACTAGTTAGAGTCTGTCCATAAAGTCGGGTGTCTGTTCCGATAGCTATCGGAACATAATGTTCAAGATCAAGGCGCGC
>CAYRTD010000147.1:0-9484 GCA_964426915.1 uncultured Bacteroidaceae bacterium
CAAGAAATGATTACTTTTACACCTCTTCAACACTTGCTGAGGCCTGTATTGATGCAGGAATCAATAATTGGTAAATATGACTTCTGTATTTGTTATTGTTGTTTATGTACTGCTTCTTTTACTGGTATCGGTCCTTAGCTATCGGAGAGGGTTCCTGAATATTTTTCGCACCGAAGGCAGGATTCCATGGTTTATCGCGGGTTTCTCCGTATTTCTCATCAATCCCGATACGATCAATATTATATCAAAAATGGGGATTGTCGCAGAGGAAGGGTACTCGGGTATGTGGATCTTTTATTCTGCAGTGCTGGGGGCAGGTTTTCTACCCATATTGTTTGCCCCACTCTGGAGCCGGCTTAATTTTATGACAGATAACCAGTTCATTCTTCTTCGTTTTTCGGGAAGGCCGGCAAAAATACTTCATCTTTTCAGGGCGGCTTATGTGGGTTACCTGGTTGTTGCCCTGTTTATTGCCCAGATATTTATTGGTTTCTCAAAACTCTTAATGGTATTTTTTGAAATATCATACCCTCAGTCATTTCTTGTTATCAGCATCCTACTTATTCTCCTTATCGCAAAAAATTCACTGAGGTTAAAGGTCAGGACCGATTTTTTCAATGGCCTGATCTATCTGCTTGCTTTTGCAGCCGGGGCTTACTTTGTTGTTAAGGAGTACGGGGGACTTTCATCTGTTTACTCAAAAATAAATTCTGATTATTCAAGCTATACCCGCTTGTTCCCCCAAAACTTATCCGGATCCTCTTTTGGTAGTCTGACGAATGTTTTTGTTTATTTCTTTATTCAGTGGTGGTCGATAAATGTCCTCGATGGTGCGGGACCCGAGGCACAAAGATTTATGAACGTTAAAAGTCCCTTTCAGGCATTTAAGGCTGCTTTCCTTCCTCTTATCCTGTTTAGTATTGTTTTCCTGCTTCAATCCTTTGTTATTGATGCCGGAATAATTATGATCAATCAGTCACCTGAAGATATTCCTATCATTAATGGCATTCCCGATAAGGAAGCCGCTTTCATTAATATTTACAGAAATGCAATGCCCGCCGGAATAAGCACCTTGATATTCCTCGCTTTTCTGGTGGGGTTTGTGGCTTTTTTAGAATCATTTATAAACTGGGGATCGGGCTTTGTTGTGGTGGATGTCTTCAGGACTTATATTTTTAAGAAAAAATCTGACCGCTTCTATAGCACGCTATCCTATATGGTAATGATAGTGATTGGCTTTTCAGGGATCCTGATTGCCTGGTATAATACCCACCTGCTGGGTCTTCAGAAATTTATTTTTGCTATGGGCGCTGGTGTCGGACCTGTATTTATCCTGCGCTGGTTCTGGTGGCGGATTAACGCATGGTCTCAGTTTACAGCAATGGTTGCGAGTCTTGTCTTTGCGGTGGGCTGGGATTTGCTTTACACTTCTTCTGACCTGTTCAGGTACTTTATAGATTTTCAGACAGAGAATTATAATTTCAGCTATTATAGTTTCAAGTTAATATGCCTCACCCTGCTGGTCAGCATTAGCTGGCTCACAATTACTTTTTTGACAAAGCCTGATGACAGAGAAACGCTTGAGAATTTTGTGAAACAGGTGAAGCCCGGGGGAATATGGAAAGGCCTGAATAAAGGGAACAGCAAGCTGAGCTGGAAGAAAGTTCTGCTTCTTGTATTTTATCCTTTGATTTCCATACTTCCCTTTCTTATTATATGGCAATTCAAATTTGGAAGCTCTGTGATATTGGGGATGGGTATGTTTCTGCTCTGGATTTTCTTAATGGGCTTTACGATTATCCGTATGCGGTCTATCGAAAAATGAATTTATCCATAATGAAGCCACTTTTGGCAACCATTTTTTCTGCGAGGGAGTAATAATCAGGTCTTTTCAGGGGATCGTTGACCGAGAGGAAAGCTATAAAAAAGTCGTAATCTGCAAATTTGCTCAGCTCCAGCGCAGTATAGTAATAATTAAGTGCTTCCCGTTTATTTCCTTTGGAAAAATGGAAATCACAAAGGAACCAGTTTATTAGTATGAGGTACATGTAATCGTCGAAGGTAGGTGAATAATTTGTCAGGGCTTCTTCCCAGATCACCGGAAATTCAGTGTCAGGCTTATTGCCCAGCTTAAATCTTGCGTATTCATAAAAACATACCGGAATTGAATTTTGTGATTTTTGGAGAAATTCAGGGGGATTATTATTTTGGGTGTTCAGATTATAGGCCTTAAAGGAGTCTTCAAGAATTAGTTTAAGAATATCAAACTTTTGAGTAAGCACAAGTGCTGCCATTACGGCCATTTCAAATTCGATGATTCCTTTTTTCAGATACCCTGGATATGACCAGGCCATTGAAGCATATTTTTGTATAAACCCGGGAAGACCAGGCTGATCTTTAGCTTCAATAAAACATGCATACATGATATGACTGGCGACCTTCCTTCCGGTAGGCCATGGATAAAACGAAGCGTCGGGCTCAATTTCGCGAATTATTTTTATGTGTTCCGAACACTCTTTTTCATTCATTTTAAGGAATCCGGCAAGAAAAAGAATGCAATTCCCAAATAATTTTGCTTCTGCTTCACTTTCATATTTAAGGTATTCCTGAATTCTGAACTTAAAATTATTAACCATGTAATTTGTATCCACAAACTGTTCGAAGAAAAAGCACCTTCCATCTTTACTTGCTGCAAAATTTCTGATCAGCTGATCACGGATCCTGTTTTTCCGTCTGAAGCTGGTTCCAACCGCAATTCTGACAGGCAAAGAAGCTATAATTTCTTCCGGCAGGCTGCAAAAATCTTCCAATGCGGAATAATCTTCATTATCGTATGCGTTTTCATAAAGAAGTGCAATAAGATTATTCTTTTGTAAATCAGTTCTCTTTAAATGAGCCAGGGAGAAAATGAGCTTTTTATCCAGTCCGTTATTCTTTTTTATAAAGTATAATGACAACAGATAGTAAAAGAAATTCTGATGCCTGAAGGCCAGTTTTGAAATATAAACCCCATACTTGTTCACCGCTCTTTCTTCAATCAGGATCCCATTTTGCAAAAGTTCATGATAAGCGTTATAATATTCACCTTCCCTCTTAAGATGAACAGGATAGTATTTCTTTAACTCGTTTTTTGGCACAGCCTGGCTTTCTTTTTCCGTTTCCATTATTTCAAAGAGTGTCCAGATAATATCCTCTTTTTGTTCAGCAAAGCGTGAATCAAAAACAAATTTCTTTAAATACTCTTTTGTCAGATCTTTATGGGAGAGCTGCACAATTTCTTTTTCATTGCTTAATAATTCGATAATGAAATACATATTTAAAGGGATGCGCAGTAATTCACGGATGTCCCAGGCCACGCATTCATAAAGTAAGAGCTTATCATCTTCAATGCTGTTGATTGAAAGTATCCATTTGATTTCGGAATTTGAAAGTAAAGGCATATTCGTATATCCCTTCTCCAGCAATGTTTCTGTCTTGTCAAACCAGGAGCCAGGTTTCGATGCTTCAAACTTTGTAACCAGATAAGAATTCCAGACAGACTCACGGACACTGATGATGAACTTTACGGATTCTTTGTACAGGTTAATTACATCCAGCAGATAATCGGATAATTCGTAAAGTTTTTCAATTTCATTTGCTGTTTCATCCAGTGCATCAATTACTATGACCAGTTTTTTCGGCCCGGGATCATTATTTTGAAACAGGGTGTTAAAGAGGTTTTCACCTGAACTTAAACTGAGTTGGATACGGTTAGGAATGTCTTTATTTCCTGTGATAAGTGAATAAAATATTGAAGCAGGACAAAACAAAAGCTGAAAAGAATCGCGGTTATTTTGCACCCAGTGGGAGAGGGCCACTGATTTTCCGTATCCTCCCGGGGCAATCAGGGGAAAAAAGGATGAATCGGAATGTATGAAATGGTCTAATTTGCGATTGAGATCTTCCCGTGGTATGGTATTGGCAAAAGGGATTAATGATCTTCTGGAAATACTATTCAAAGCGTATTCAGTTAATTTGCTGATCTCTTCCTCCAGTTCATGATATTCATTCGCACTATCCTGTTGGTTTTGATTATTTTTCCGGGAAAATGCATGATAATCTTCTGCTCCTGCATAAATCGAAAGAGTATCCAGATTATAAGCTGAAATGCGGGTACTGGAATGAAGTAGACCGAAAAATCTTCGAAGGGTGGTTGGGCTGATAGAGCGTTTAGTCTGTAAGATAATTTCCTGTGATAATAATTCACAGTCCTTTGGACTGTTCACCGGCCTGCCAAATTTCTTCTGTATATGGTTATGGAGTTTATCCGTCATGTCTGGCCATATTTTTAGGATCTGAAATGCGGAAAAAAGTTTACTATAAAAAAGCCTTCAGCCCGGGGGATTAAATTTATTTCTAAAATATAAAAATTTACGCTGATAAAGCTATGAAGTAATGAATTCTTTAGCCCTTGAATACATTTTGACAGATTTGACAGGAACCAATTCAAAAGGATTTGAGTAAAAGAAAAGCGGAAGAAACAAAACAGGTAGTTATAAATCCGTATTGTAATAATGTCCTGAAAAAACCTTCTTTACCCGGCCTTGATCTCGAACATTAGCTTCGCTGAGCTCACCGCCATTGGCGGTTCGGTTCTGATCCAAACACTTTACTCTATTGACAGGTACTAATTAATAAATCCCGGAATTATGAAAAAGATTTACACTGTTCTGTTAAGTTGCACTTCGTTAATTGCTAATGCACAAATAGATATTTCAATTGAAGGTGAGGATACCGTATGCACAGATAAAACATCGCACTATACAGTAAAAACGTCAACATACCCAAATCATTATGTTTACAGGGATACTGCACACCTGGAAAGCAATACATCCTTACTCAGGCTGGGGTATAATTTTGATGAAGTGACCAATACTTTCAGTTATGATCTGTGGGTTAAACCTACCCGGACAATTAATATGAAAGGCGAAAGTAATGCCTGTGCGGGTGATGTAAGTGTACCGCTTGCCAATTCGGGACAAAACTGGGCTATTGTCCCTGTGGGTCTGGATGGGGGGAACATGAGTGTGGGATTAACTATCGGAACAAATGGGCTGATGGTGGGAGAACACTCGGGTAACATCCTGGTGTCGCGGCTGAGTTATACGACTGCCATAATGGATTGGGCGCATGTTGCAATTGTTTACCGGACAGACAGTATTTTTCTGCATTTAAATGGTGATCTGGTAAGAAGCCGGGCAATACATTGTAGTTCCAATATGAAATGTGCAACAGAGCGACTTGCGGGATATTATTATTCTCCTGATTTCAAGGGGAATATCGATGAATTCAGATTATGGGACATTGCTTTGACTCCCTCCCGGGTCAGGGAAATAAAAGATAAAAAACTGGCAGGTAAGGTTAATGGACTGCGATATTATGCAAGCTTTGACGATAAAAAATTTGAAAGAACGCTGGGGGATATTGGTACGAAGGAAATGACAGTAATGGGAATGTCAACCGAAGGTCATATAAAATTAAATTCCAATAATCTTAATACATACTCAGGAACTGATATTGACAATTTGAGTCTGTTTTCTCCTGAGAATATAAACTATAAATGGTCAACAGGAGAAGTAGGATCCTCTGTTGAATATATTCCCGTTGATCTCTATAATTTACTTTCCGTTGAGGGAACTTTTAATGGTTCCACTGTTTATGATACAATAGAAATAGTTGGGAAAGAGTGTCATACTGAGACATATTACGATACAATACAAGTTTATGATACAATCACAGTTCAAAACTATGGTTCGTCAGTTCCTCAGGAAGATTTAGGTGCTTATTTTCCTTTTAACGGAAACGCAAATGATGAGAGTGGTAATGGTCATGATGGGACTGTTTACGGTGCTGAACTAACAGAGGATAGATTTGGAAATCCTAATTCAGCCTATTTTTTTGATGGATTGGATGACAGAATAGATTTAGGAAGCGATTTAATAATATCCGGGCAAAATATTTCCTATTCCTGCTGGTTTCGGAGTGCAGAAAATGGAATAATTATAAGTGCCGGGAACAGGAATTCCTATATTCTTATGAAGAGTTATCCGGATTCCATACATAGCGGATTTTATTTGAGCGATGCTTCAGACGGATATGGAAGTGATACAAGAAAGATCAATATTGATCCTGAACAATGGCACCATGCCGTAGTCACTTATGACGGAATTAATCATAATTTCTTTATTGATGGAGTTCTCGCGGATACCCGTTTGGCAGGTGGTGATGTATTTTCAAATCAATCTGTTTACCAGAATTTCGGAGTCTATCAATATTTTGGGAGCAATTTTCAGGGCTGGTTCAAAGGAGAAATGGATGAGATCAGGTTTTATAACAAAGTATTGAACGACCAGGAAGTTCATTCTTTATATACAGAGAATTTATGTGTGGAAACGGTTTATGATACAATATTTATTGAGGAGAAATATGAAAAAATTCCTGAAAAAAATTTAGTATCCCATTACCCTTTCAACGGAAATGCCAATGATCTTGGACAAATTGTGCAAAATGGGACTGTAAATGGCGCAGTGCTCACAACAGACAGAAATGACAATGAGAATAGTGCTTATTACTTTGACGGAGTAGACGATTTTATTGAAATTCCGGACTCTATTCCGATCAGCAATGACTTTAGCATTTCATTCTGGGCCTTTTGTGAAGATTCCACGGCTTATTCAAATATATTGTCAGATGGAAGTTCTTCTGCAGGGGGAAATGATTTCCTTATTAATTTCAGGAATAAATCCATAGGTATCCGGGCTGATAAGCATAATAAAGCACTGAATTATGAAAATTATGCTCCTGCTCCCTTATCTGATCTTGATATTGTAAACAAGTGGGTGCATGTTACATGGACTATGAATCCTGTCTATTCAAAAGTCTACCTGAATGGAGAAGAGATCGCACAGGTTGACAAAGCCGGAACAAATTCAGGCTACCATGATAAGAATTCCTACATAGGAGCAAGATGCGTATGGGGCAGTCCGGATAATCACTTCAAAGGTAAACTGGATGAGATTCGTATATATAATACAGAATTAAAACCTGATCAGGTCAGTACCCTTTACGCTGGTAATATGAATGAATACATTTATGATACTATATATACTACAATTGCGGATACTGTTTTCACTAAGATCATTGATACTACTTATGTAACTGTTTACGACACCGTCCGGAATCATTATCAGGAGGGCCTGATCTCTTATTATCCTTTTAACGGGGATGCTTCTGACCACGGAACACGAGGCAAAGATGGAAAAGTCTCCGGTGCAGAGCTGACAGAAGACCGGAATGGTAAAGCGAACAGAGCCTATTATTTTGATGGTGTGGATGATTACATTGAGATTCCGGATTCCCTGGCAGTATGTGAGGACTTCACCATTGCTTTCTGGGCTAAAAGTGAATCCACGGGAACCGGAAATATCCTTTGTGACGGCAGCGCCAGGGCAAGTGGCAATGATTTTCTCATCAATTTCAGGGACGATGCCATTGGATTAAGGGCTGATAAATCAGGCTCCAGCCTGAATCTTGAATATTCAGGTCCTTCAACCCTTTCAGGCCTGAGGCTCAGGAATAAATGGGTACATATAACCTGGGTAATGAACTCCGGCTATTCAAAAGTGTATTTAGACGGAGATGAAATTGCCAGTCTGGATATTAAAGGTTCCAACAGGGGATTCCATGATGCCTTCACTTACATAGGAATGCGAAAAGTATGGAACACTAAGGATAATTTCTTTAAGGGAAGCCTGGATGATATCCGCATCTATAACACCCCGTTGCGTGCAGCACAGGTAAGTGCTTTATACAGGGATGAAGCCATAGAACTGGATACTATTTCAACCTTTTACGAAAGAATTTCCGTGACCGATACACTGATTATTGACGCAGAGTTGACCGGTTATAATGCTCCTTTTAATCAAAATACCCTGAAGGTTTATCCTAATCCGGCAAAAGACCATGTATTCATTAACACCGGGAATTATACCCTCATGAATGGCTATAAGATCCGCATCTTTAACCAGCTCGGGGTAACCGTATTTGAAACAGATGTTGAGGAAGCCCTTTATGAAATCAATCTTTCCACCTGGACAGGCAAAGGTTTGTATTTTTTGCAGTTAATAGATAATAGGGGAAACATTATGGATATCAGGAAGATTGTGCTGAGGTAGGATTTTAGGGTTTTCAACCGGGGTTCAATGTAAAACATAAAAAATAAGTATATCTATTGTATCAAATTAATAAACCGGAATGATGCGTATAATTAGCCTGTCCATAATGTCCGATATCTGCGTTGCTGCAACCGCGCGTCGCTGAAGCTTTAGGCGCCTACGCTAAAGCTTCAGCGACAGCGTGCGGAGGCACAAAATTTTAAATCCTCGAATACATTAGTATACTGCGGTTTAAAATTTTTGCGCGCCTTGATCTCGAACATTCTGAAACAGACTCTTGACTCTATTACGGACACTAATTTGTGTCCGTCAATAGAGTCGGGTGTCTGTTCCGATAGTTATCGGACATTATGGACAGACACAAATTATTATTAGTTTAGTTTGTATTCTATTACAAATAATTTCGGGCTGTGAGAAGGAGCCCACCTTAGATGTTTCGTAAGAAGTGCCCGTAAATACTTATTTGACTCCTGAATATAGACAATTTTAAAAAGGCGAAATTTTTCAATTGACAGATTTGACAAAAAGTAATAACGGGTATACACTTATCTTTATTTACAATCCAATCAGAAAAAGATATACATTACAAATAATAATACCTGTAAAATGAATAGTATACATGTATTTGAAGCTTTTACCGGGTTATGTAAAAAAGTCCGGGAAGAAAAACGGATCCTTACGCATCAGGAATTTGAAAATTTTGCCAGTGAATATCAAGTCTGTAAAGCTAAAAAGGAATTTATTGCAGAGTGGTGGGATTTTCGTTTCATGAAGGCATTAAAACTTATTGATTTAAACACTTCAGAAGAAGAATACCAGGAGACTCTTGTAGAGTATAGGGAAGAAGAGGAAAGAAAAAGGCTTGAAAGAAAAAATAATAGAATGCGGGGAAGCGCTGAAAAGCAAAAATTGAATTTTCAGAAAGAAAAAAAAAGAGTTAAACCCGGGATTTCTGAATTGATAGAGAAAAATTATGGCCAGGATGGTGGTCAGGCCTAATTGTTTCCTCCTTCGCTGTCGCTGCGGCGGAAAGGCATGGGTTTAGGGTTATTGAGGTGGTTTACCTGTCACCGATCACCGATCACCGATCCCACGGGTTGTCACCCATAGCTATTCCAGTTCAACCCCTGTCGGCATAAGCGTCAACTTAAGACCTTCATCTGTTTTTGATGGGAAGGAGAGAGAGGTTTCTCCCTCAAATCCTACGCTATCGCTCCGGATTTTCAGTCGAAATGACATTCATTCCGGTCAATAGGAGTGAGGGAAAGAAA
>CAYRTD010000148.1:0-9462 GCA_964426915.1 uncultured Bacteroidaceae bacterium
TAAAGCTCCGGTGACAGAATGCGGAGGATTTGAGGGAGAAACCTCTCTCTCCTTCCAATCAAAACAGATGAAGGGTCTTAAGTTGACGCGTATGCCCAACACCGCGTGCCGCAGAAGCTTCAGGCGCCTACGCTAAAGCTTCTGCGACAGCGTGCGGAGGCGCAGGGGTTGAACTGGAATAGCCATGGGTGACAACCCATGGTAAATGTAAACGACAGCACCTCCCCGACCTTTAATGGGGGTCAAAATAGGATAACCAAAAATTTATCAGAACATAGCCCAACCTGACAGACAATAATAAAAATGAAAAAAAATGACCTTTTCAAACGAAAATTTGAAAAGGTCATTTTCACAAAATTAAAAATACCCCGAAAAACTCTGAACTAATTTTCTTTCAGCAAGATGGTTCTTTAATCTATTCTAATACGTCAGTGCCACCGACATAAGAACAACATCATCCGAATAAGTTGACGAAGTACCTTCCCGCTGAATGCTTACTCGCCACCAATCTTTTGTAAGTCTATCAGCCGGAATTGTGATCCTTTGTTCATACACAGTTCCGAAACCAAGTCCTCCGGATACCGCTACACCTCCGGTTGAACTGATTGAGCCGGGATCAACCCTTCCTTCACCATGATTCAAAGAGGTAGGCCTGATAAAAAAATCAACTACTCCTGATGCGCTCGTTGTGGTGGTGAAGAAAAGCGAAAACTCCACGTCCCCTCCTGAATAATCGCCAGGTTTCTTTAGTGTCAGATTCGCGCCACCTGAAAAAGTCTGTTTCCAAAGTAATCCGTTTGGGTTTTCAGATATATTGCTCGAAGTAGGGGAGATAGCAAGGGCGAAAGCCGGAATTGATACAATATTATTGGTTTCCGGAGGATTCAGCAAATTATCAGCTGTCTTTGAATGTAAAGCATAAGGCACGCTTAACAACTGGCTTGTGCCTGTAATGCTGTATGCACTGCCTCCAGCCGGATCTACTTCAGTTTTTATAAAATAGGGCCCGTTTGCCCAGTCAATTGCTGAAAAATCATCCGAGGTTGTTCCTGTTCCTATTTCAATTGTTACTAATCCATTTTCGTTGGAAGAGGGTGTATGGGTTTCGGTATAAACTTCTGTACCACCTTCAGAACTTTGCAAAATACTGATCTGCATGCCTATGTTCTGATCCTTTACTAACTGGTCGCTACTATTACGAATTACAGCCTGGTAAGTCATTTTTTCGGGGCTTTGTGCCCATAGTGAAGCAGTTAATATAACTGCTGCAATAAATGTAAATATTCTTTTCATATTCGTTGTTATTATTTTTTAATGAATGTAATTGTTTTAATTTCTCTGCCTTCTTCAGTTACTTTCAAGAAGTATGCAGCTGAAGGCAGCTTGTTAATGGAAATTTTTGACTGATTATTCTCCATAATATTATTCCGGAGAAGTTCTCCCTTTAAATTATAAAGTGAGACCTGATAATCTGTTTTTATATCACCGCTAACTTTCAGTATAATTTGATCTTCGGCCGGATTGGGATAGACCGTAATGGCAAGCCCGGCCTTCGTGTCTTGCTCAATGCCGCTTACTACATAAATTTCATAAGCTTGTTGTATCCCTTGCGCAACAGTACCACTGGAAGCTTCAGAAATTGTTGTAAACCCGACCTCGCCCGCAGTAAAGCTTACTATTCCCCCGCTGCCTGAAGCGGTCCCGCCGGTGGCCGGCAATGCCTCATGTAGCTGCTGTGCATGTAATCCTGAAAGTCCCGCTAAAAGGAAAACATACAATAATTGCCTTTTTTTTCTTTTCATAATGTGATTTTTAATTTTGGTTTTTGACTCTACGGAATATAAAATGACCCGTAAATATATGGACAACAGCACAAAAAACCTCAAATCTTAGTTGTTAAAGAAATCATAAAAAAAAATCAAAAGGTTCAGAAATATTCAGTACCGGTAAAAAGTGTTTCTTTATTCAGTAAGCAAAAAAAAAACCGCCCGAAATCAAGTTCCGGGCGGCTTCAATAATTTTATTTTATCCTGTACTATTCGGGATGAATAGCCTCAACAGGACATACATCTGCACATGCACCACAATCAGTGCATAATTCAGCATCAATTGTATAAATATCTCCTTCAGAAATTGCTTCCACGGGACATTCATCTATACAGGTACCACATGCAGTACATTCATCAGTAATTACGTAAGCCATTTTATTTGAATTTATTTATTGAAAAATTAATTGTTTGCACTGCAAAGTTATATTCTTAGTTCAAATTGCAAACTAATTATATCCTTATCAGGTCTATTTTTAAGGGGTCTAAATAGAGTCTGTCCATAATGTCCGATATCTGCGTTGCTGCAAAAATTTTTAATCCCTATTCCCCCAATAAATTAACCGCCATCCATGAAAATAACCCCATGGAAAGTTTCATGGCATTTTCATCTATATTAAGACGTGAGCTATGAAGAGCCGCTGCTTCCTCTCCTGCCCCGGCAGTGCCCAGCCTGAATAATACCGAAGGGTATTCCTGTGAAAAATAAGCAAAGTCTTCCGCAGTCATACGGATATCGAGATCCTCCACATTGTCTTCCCCGATATAATCTACAGCTAGACCCCGGAGAGTCCTAGTGAGTTCCGGGTCATTATGCAGTACAGGATACCCTTTTCTGATCTCTATCTCTGCTTTTGCGCCCATTGAACTGCAGATATTCTTTGTTAATGATTCTATTTTCTCATGGGCTCTTTTTCTCCACTTCTCATCCATGGTGCGGAAAGTACCTTCAAGCGATACGGTATCGGGAATAACATTGACGGCACCGTCTGCAATCACCCTGCCTATAGACAGAACTGAGGGCATTCCGGGTTTATTACTCCTGCTTATTATTTGCTGCAGGGCAATTATAAGATGCGATGCGATCAATACAGGATCATTCAGCCTGTCGGGTAATGCTGCATGCCCGCCTTTTCCTATTACTTTTATATAGATCTCGTCGCTCGATGCCATGTACATCCCCGGCCGGAAACCTGTTTTTCCCACCTCAAGTTCAGGGTAAACATGCTGTGCGATCATGAGCTCCGGTTTTTCAGTGCCAAAGAGATCTTCTTCAAGCATGAGTTTAGCTCCACCGGGAATTCTTTCCTCCCCGGGTTGAAAAACGAATTTTATCTTGCCCCTGAGTTCATCCCGGATTTCCTGAAGAACCCTTATGGCACCCAGCAAAGATGAAGTATGAACATCGTGACCACATGCATGCATAATCCCGTTATTCACCGAGCGGTAATCAAAGTCATTTTCTTCCTGAATAGGAAGTGCATCCATATCAGCCCGGAACCCAATAATCTTCCCGGAGAATTTCCCTTCTATTTCAGCTACGATGCCGGTTTTAACAATTCCTTTACGGTATTTGACCCCCCATTCATCCAGCCTCGAGCATATATAATCGGAAGTTTCAAATTCCTGAAATGATAATTCAGGATGTTTATGAAGATGTCTCCTGATTTCCAGAATTTCATTGAAATATTTCCTGGCAAGCTTATTTATTCTATTTTTCAGATCATCCATATTATTTACCAAAAATCATTTTTGCTGCTGCCAGCATCATTAAAAAACCAAAGATCTGTTTCAGAGTCCTTTCAGGTAGGCTTACCGCCCATTTCGACCCGAACCACGAACCGATGATAAAAGTGAGCATCAGAATAACTGCATATTTCATGTTAACATGACCGGCTTTGTAGTAATTAACCACCGCAAGAATACCAATTGGCGCAAGCATGGTTGCAAGGCTTGTGCCCTGTGCGTTGTGCTGACTCATACCCACAACAAAGACAAGGACAGGGACCATAATGATTCCTCCACCCACTCCCATGGTTCCACCCACGAATCCGGCCAATAGCCCTGTTATAACAAGAATAAGTATAACCGTAATTGTCATACAGAAAGATTTAGAAATCCAAATTTAAAGAAAAATAAAAGATTCTCGGTAAAATGGTCCTATTCTCAATTCCCCATGCCCAGTCAACTCTTACAAAATAACCGAATAAACGGGTTCTGGCACCAAAACCATATCCCGCAACCAGAGGTTCTCTGTTGGAATCCACAACCACTTTCACCGGACCGTTTATATATTCTTCAATATCGTATTTATTTTCACCTGCCCAGGGGTGTAATCCCGCCCATGCAGTTCCGATATCAAAAAAACCGATAAGCTGCAAATTATTCAAAAAAGAAGAGGACAAAGGTCGGTTAGCGATATAACGTATCAAAGGCCAACGTATTTCTGAGTTTATGAGTGCGAAATTATTTCCATTACGTATATTTTGGGTAAATCCTCTCATGTTGGTAGCAAGGGTCTGGAAGGCATAATTTCTTGAATAATCAATAGGTACGGAGCGATCGAAGGTTTGAACATTGGGATTAATATTCGTCCAGTTATCCACACTTCCAAGATAATAAATAAGAGGGGTATTCCCGAAAGCAGTACTGGCAGCAAAGCGATTTGCCCAAATAAGTGTACGGTGAACACGGGTATAATGCCTGAAATCTGCTCCTAAAACAAACAGATCAGACTTTTTCTGGTCGATCTGATTATAGGCTTCTGCAAATAATTTGTATCGTAGACCCTGATATAGATTCAGACCCAATGAACGTGTATTGTCAAACACGTAGGCCAGTCTTATTCCGGCCCAGGGTTTAATTATTGCATTTTCATTCAGATTATTTAGATCGGTAGAAAGGAAAACGCTTTTATCATTCCTGTAAATTGCGGTACCTTCCAGCCTGGCAACCTGACTGAAGGGGTATTTCAGAACAAACATTAATTCATGGGAATACGTCTTAAGCAGGGAGGTTTCTGTATTTGCATTAAAAACCTGCCTGTGAAAAATAACCTGCTTATCCCACCGGTTCTTTAGATCTTCAAAACTTAATAAATATTCATTGCTGTTAAAGTCGGTAGCAAACCTTACACCTCCGATAATCCTGTAATCTTCAAACAAATCATTAGCTCCTACCTTGAATAGTAAATTAAAACCCGGATTGAAGTATACAGCTCCGCCCGTAAATGTCTGGTAAGACTCGTTTAGAAAGCTGAAATCTACCTGATTGACAAGATAGGTGGGATAAAAGGTAGTTTCATAATCGATATATCTAAGCCTTTCAGCTTCCTGAACGGTATCCATTACCAGCCTGAGATTATTATCCTTAAGCCTGTCGTTATAATACCTCAATTTTTCCTGTTCGAACACATAATTATTAATATCAATGTCTGGAAAATCCAGTTTGATAGTATCCTCCCCTTCAATAATGTTATTATCAACTATACTTTTAATGGGAATTTTCTTTTGTTTAATATCCTGTATACTATCCTTTTCTTGAAGTTCCTGGCTATGTTTCTTCTTGAAGGGAGTTGGCTTCACATTATCCTTTATATCATCCGGGTCGATATCACCCTTGTACATTTTATAGCTGCCGTTATGGTATATGACCTCGGAATACATTCCAGTCTTCGGATCAATATGATGCTCAACAATATTTCTCCGGTAATTTGTCAAAGGCCGGGTCCGGGCAAAAAACCGGTAATGGGTAGTTGTGTCAATATAGCTTATGGCACTGTCATACTCTGCAAGATATCGATTAAGAATACCGTTTTTATCACTCAGATAGAGAAACTGATTCTTGCTCAAAACATAAGGCTGCTTTCTGGTTGAGTAATCCCTGTCGCTCACCCTCCTGAGAACATTCGACTTTTTTTCAAGATCATAAATAAATACATTGAAGTTTTCTGAGAGACTTGAAGGGCTTTTGCTATTGTCAAGCGTATCGGATTTGCGGTTGGATGTGAAAATAATCTTTTTTGAATCATCATAAAACCGGGGACTCAGATCATCAGCCAGGTCATTGGTTATTCTGTTATTGCTCCCGGTAACGATATCGTGAACATAAATATCGGTCTGCCCCCGGCGAACCCCGGATATCACAAATTTTAAGCCATCATCGGAATACGAAAGATCAAGAATTTTCTCAAAATAAATAAAAAGCCGGGTGGAGTATTCCTGAAGATCAAGATCGTAATAGCTAAGTCGCAATTCCCCTTCTTCTTCTTCCAGCCATGCAAGTATTTTCCCGGAAGGATGCCATGCAAGAAGCGGATAAGAATAGTCTGTTATCTGCTCTATCATGTGACCTTCCCTTTCCAGTCTTTTTTTCTTTTCAGTGCGGGTATCGTAAAGCCAGACTTTATATCTGCCCATTTTATTAGTGACGTATGCTATATGATTACCGTCAGGACTAATCTTGACCTCACTGTAAACTGTTTTCTTCCTGGGCCTTTTTAATACCTGACTTTCCTCCGGTAAATTCCGGAAATCCTCCTGAGGCAGGTACATAGAAGAATAATATCCCAGCCACTCATTTGACAGATCCTTCAGAGGCAATCCCAGAACATTATAAAATCCCTGGTTAATGTTTTTATTAATCCGGGTCAGATACAATATATTGGGGATGACAGATTTCCCAAAATTATCGGCAATATATTTCCAGAAAGAATGACCCGCATAAAGAGCATCCTGATCCTCCAATCTGTTAAATTTCTCAAAACGGCCGCTTATGATGCCGTCCTTAACCCTGTTCTCCAATTTAAAATCCCAGGGATTGGAAATGTAAGATACCAGGCCTTTAATATACCACTCAGGAAGATTCAGCAGGGTTGCTCCTGTAAAATTATCCCTGAAATCATTTCCATAAAGCATCTCATAGATCAGAGCTTCTGCTAGAGTTTCAGTGATCTGTTTTTTGAGTTTATTATGATCTCCCTCGAAATATACAAATATTTTATTCTGAATAATCCTTGTAACCCCACCAACATTAGCCTGTTTTTCATCATCCAGATGCAATTGACCAATATTGCTTTGCTTAAAATCAGATAACTTATTATATGTAATGAAAATTAGCCTTTTTTCAAAATTGTAATCGAAAAACCGTTCCACCCTTGGCAATTCATCTTTTAAGTAATCAGCCACAAATAATGACAGCTCCCGGCCTTCCTCATAGGAATAAACATCAAAACGATCGAAACGGTAATATTTCCAGTAGAAAGGGTTGTACTGGACCCTGTTTTTGCCAAAAGTCATCTGATGCCCGTTATAGAACTGCCCCACAGAGATGGATGGTAAGACAAACAGGATGGTTAATGCAGCAAATATGGCTCTCTTTATCCGGCTCACGAATTTTATTTTCTTTACAAATCTCAAATTTAATTATTTATACGGTAATATCATAAGGTTTAGTATTCTGTAATCTTAGTATTAATTCTAAGGCCCTGTAAGGCCTAAACAATAATAGGAAGATGTAACAGCTTGAATTAACAGATACCTTTCACCATAATCAATCCCGAACTCTTCTAATAATACACAATAATTATGCAACAATTAACAACATTTCCTTGTATAATAATTTGAGCTTTTTTTAACTTTGTGTAATAACAATTAAAATATAATTTGCTCGTTTATAGCTTAGTTTATCAATTCCGCTTACAAATATTAAAGTACTATAAAAATGAAAAAAAAATTTACATTAATTTTGATTTCAGTGTTGCTCGTGTCCCTGAGCGTTTCAGGACAACAGAAAAATGCCAGTATTTCATTTGATAATTCTGTTCATGATTTTGGAAATATTAAGGAATCCGAGGGTGTTGTAACCCACAAATTTGAATTTACAAATACCGGTAACGAGCCTCTTATTATTCAAAGAGTTACTACCTCCTGCGGTTGCACAACTCCAGGTTGGACCAAAGAACCTGTAATGCCGGGTGAAAAAGGTTTTGTCAGTGCAGCTTATAATCCAGCTAATCGACCGGGAAAATTTAACAAATCCATAACCGTACAGACAAATTCAGCAACCCCCAGCATGCGCCTCAATATAACCGGAAATGTTATTCCCAAACCTTTAAGCATTGAAGACCAATACCGGTATTCGATGGGAAATGTGAGATTTAAAACTAACCATCTCAGTTTCGGAACTATTCATAAAGGGAACTCTCAGACCAAAGAAATCGAATTCATTAATACGGGTGATGAAACAGTCAATATGGAAATCCGGGATATACCAGGCCATTTGAAAGCCACTGTCACCAAAAACAATATAAAACCCGGAGATATCGGTCGTGTTGAGATAAGCTATCTCAGTGATAAAAAGGATGACTGGGATTTTGTTATCGACCGCCTGCCTGTATTTATGAATGGTAAAAGCGACAGAAATTACAGATTGATCGTAAGCGCTAATATTCAGGAAGATTTTTCTGACCTTAGCCCTGAAGAAAGATCAAATTCCGCTAAAATAGAGTTCGAAAATACAAGCTTTGATTTTGGGAAACTTAAACAGGGCGAAAAAGTTGAACATGAATATTCATTTACAAACAAAGGGAAATCAGATCTTTTTATCAGAAAAGTGCGCGCTAGCTGCGGTTGTACCGCCATCATTACCGATAAGAAGGTCATCTCTCCCGGAGAAAAAAGCACAATAAAAACTACCTTCAATTCCAGCGGTAAAATGGGTAACCAGAACAAAACCATTACCGTAATTACCAATGATCCCGATAATGCCAGGCAGATACTCTGGGTACGCGGAGAAGTGGTAAAATAAATAAACTTGTAGACTTCAGATTAACATTCAGAAATACAATTAAATAGCAGGTCTATAGAAATTTTTATTCAGATAATTGTATCAAAAGCCCTACCCCTTCAGGCGGCTACTCTTTATACATAAATCGGTTCCGGTCAAACAGGATGTAGCCATCATATATGCTATCAATTTCTCCTGGATTTCGTCCATTCCCGATAATGCAATTCGTCAATGTTTGTAGTGCTCATTCTTTTAGACTTGTGTATAAAGAGTAGCTCAGGCGGAGAGGGTTTGGGTGGGGCAGGAAAGAGGAATGCTTTCAGATTGTAAATTCTTTTAAAACGATTATTCCTTTTTAGACAGCCTCTTTTTATATATATTTGTATTTTTATTTATATACATATTTATATACCTTGAAACATGAGATTAAATACACAACTGGAACATATTGAATCCGAAGAAGAATTCCATAAGTTCATAGAGAATAACGATAATGTAATGATCTGCTGTGGCCGCATGGGCCCAATGTGCATGCCGGTTTATAATGCAATGGAAACCTTGAGGGATAATTACCCGAATGTAAAATTTGCAGATATGGCATTTGACCTTCCCGATGCAAAAGTCATACGAGAACTTCCGGAATGCCAAGGATTTATGGGATTACCCTTCACGGTATATTTTAAGAACGGAAAAACCGTGCATGCTACAACCAGCATCCAAAACAAAGATCAGGTAAAAGCTATTCTGGAAAGTAAGTTTAATTCATAAAAGAATAATGTTAAAAGAAGAGGGTGCCTAAAAAGTATTTTTTAAGTTTAGGTTACTTACAAATTGAAAGCATTCCTCTGTT
>CAYRTD010000149.1:0-9457 GCA_964426915.1 uncultured Bacteroidaceae bacterium
AGTTTACTCGTGTAAATGAGCATTTTTCCGGCGAGCATAACGCAGAACCGAGTGACAACGAGCTCACGAATACCACTTAAAATAAACATTGGATGAGTATATCGGACATTATGGACAGACACTAAGTAGAGACTATTTCACTAGCATACCAGGAAGCCACAAACTCAATTCCGGGATGTATGTAACCAGAAGAAGCACGATTATCATAGCGATAAACAGCGGGAGCAAGGGTTTAACGACTGTTTCTATTTTCAGATTTGCTACGCTGCAGCCAATGAACAGGACGGAACCTACTGGTGGGGTACACAATCCCACACTTAGATTCAGCACCATCATAATTCCGAAATGAATAGGATCCATTCCCATTTGTGCACTTACTACGGGAAGGAAAATGGGGGTAAAGATCAGAACAGCAGGTGTCATATCCATAAACACTCCAACAAACAACAGAATGAGATTAATGATCATTAGAATAACAAAAGGATTATCACTTATGCTCAATAAGCCGTTGCTTACATTTTGTGGAATGTTTTCATAAGACATTATCCAGGAAAGGCCGATGGAGGTTCCTACCAATAGAAGAACAATGGCTGTGGTCCTGACCGAGCGAAGGATGATTACCGGCAAGTTGCTTATGCCTATTTCTCCATAGATCAATGCCAGTATTAAGGCGTAGAGTACCGCTACTGCTGATGCCTCCGTTGCGGTAAAATATCCGGCAACGATTCCGCCGATCACTATGACGAGCATCATGAGAGAAGGGATTGCATCGAGAAAGATCTTTAAAGCTTTTTTTAATTTTGCCCCTTTATTCCGGAATATATAAAATAAGAAAACTAGAACTGCAATTGCCAGTGCCATAAAAACTGAATTATGAACAAAGGGCTCCGTGTTGTCGTTCAGGGCTTTAAGGCCAATGCCTGCAGCAAATAAAAAACCAGTACCGAGAAATATTTTGGAAAGAGCTACAGTCACTCCCTTTACACCTTTGTTTTTATAGATAAGCATCGACATTGCTACCAGCATAATAGCAAGGCCGGTCATTATCCCGGGAATGTACCCTGCCAGGAATAGTGCGGTTATAGATGCCCCCCCGCTTGCGAGAGAATATACAATGAGAATATTGCTGGGTGGGATAGATAGACCGGTGGTTGCAGAAGTAATGTTTACCGCTGCGCTGAAGTTTTCTTTATAGCCCTCTTTTTTCATTTCAGGCCCCATGATACTTCCGATAGCTGATGCAGAGGCAGCAGCAGAGCCGGATATAGCTCCAAAAAGCATATTGGCAATAACGTTCACAAATGCAAGTCCGCCGGGAAGCCTCGCCACCAATATCCGGGCAAGATTAATAAGCCGCATGGCAATTCCTCCTGAGTTCATTATGTTCCCTGCGAGAATGAAGAAAGGTATTGCCAGCAATGCAAAACTGTCGAGTCCTGTGGCCATTCTCTGGGCAAAAGTTGTAAAGGCGGGAATTGAATCAATAGATAAGAGCATTGTAATTACACCCGAAAGACCAATACTAAATGCAATGGGAACACCAATTGTAAGTAGGATAACAAAACTGAGAACCAGGATGAGTACTTCCATATCTTATTCTGAAATATTTATATTCTTAAAAAGTTGGATTATGCTTCTGATAGAATAATAGGCGATTAAAAGTCCTGACAGAGGCAAAACGATGTAAACATATCCAAGCGGCAATTGCAAAGCAGCAGATTTTACTCCAAGCGCAAATCGTGTGTAAACCAGCCAGCTTCCACCTATTACCATCGCGGTCACTGCAAAAGCAAGGATGCATAACTGGATGATGATCATAAGATTTCTTTTCCTGGACACCCGGGTTTTCTGAAGCAGAAGATCTATCGCCAGATGTTCGTTTCGTCCTGCTACATAAGCTGCTCCAAGGAGTCCAACCCAAATAAGGAGAAAGCCTGCAAGTTCATCGGTAAAAGAGCTTGGGGAACTTAAAACATACCTGCTGGTCACCTGCCATAACACATCAATTACAAGAATGGACATGATGGCGACAAGCGCAATTTCCAGTATTCGGTTTAATCTGTTATGGAAACTCATACAAAAAATATTTCTTATTCATTTGATCTGATCCTGGTGATCAGATCATATAATACTTCATCATCCTTAAATATATCATAGATATCCTTCACCTTTTCTGCAAAGGGTTCCTTATCAGGATATATTACCTCAACTCCTGCTTCCTTTACGATCTTCAGGGATTCTTCAACTGATTCGGCCCAAAGTTCACGCTGTTTTCCCACCGATTCGTCAACTGCCTGCTGCAACCATTCCTGCTCCTGTTGGGATAGTTCATTCCAGATCCTGGAACTAATGATCATTACATCGGGAACCATGCTGTGTTCATTAAGGGAATAATATTTACAGACCTCATAATGACGAGATGTGTAAAAACTCGGAGGGTTATTTTCCGCTCCGTCTACAACACCACTTTGCAAGGCCGTATATAGCTCGCCAAAGGATATGGGAGTCGGAGAACCTCCCAGGGCTTTGACAAGACCCATAGAAATGATACTTTTCATAACCCGGATCTTGAGTCCGTCCAGGTCATCTGGATGCCGCACCGGCGTATTTATGGTGTAAAAACTTCTGCTTCCGGCATCATAAAAACAGAGACCCCTGATCCAGTAAGGCTCTGTACTTAACAAAAGCTGTTTTCCAATTTCTCCATCCAGAACCTCAAATGCATGTTCTTTGGAACGAAAGATATAAGGAAGGCCGAGAACTTTATATTCTGCAGTGAAGCCTTCCATAACCGCCGATGAAACTTTTGTAATGGCAAGACTTCCGATCTGTAACAGTTCAACACATTGTTGCTCCGAACCGAGCTGGCCGGAGGGATATATTTCTATTTCCAGGTTTCCGTTTGAGATCTCTTTGCAACGATCGGCCATAAATGCCATAGCCTTATGGACCGGGTGCTTAGTATCCAGACCATGCGCAAGCTTGAGAACTTTTTTCTCTTCCTGAAGTGCACAGGAACTTAAGAAAAATACCGGAATCAGGATCAGAAGAATCTTTAACCTCGATGATAATTTCATTATTCGCCTCTAATTTCTTTTATAAGTTCAAGTGTATTTTTACATTTTTGGGTTAACTGATCAAAATCCTGGTCTTTAATTATTTTGCCGGAAATTAATTTCGATCCCATCCCCACACAATAGACTCCTGCATTGAACCATGCCTCAAGATTCTCCCTGTCTGGACCAACTCCGCCTGTTGGCATTATATGGCTCCATGGTGACGGACCCAAAAAGGCCTTTACGAAAGATGGTCCGCCTACTGCCGATCCGGGAAAGATCTTGACAATTTCAGCTCCCAGTTCCTCAGCCTTTGATATCTCACTCACTGTTCCACATCCCGGCATCCAAGCTACCTTTCTTCGGTTACACACTTTTGCCATTTCTTCCGATAGAATGGGGGAAACAATAAAATTCGCTCCCAACTGAAGGTAAATACTTGCTGTACCCGCATCTATAACTGAGCCTACCCCTAATATCATCCCGGGTAATTCAGAAAGAACCCATTTATTCAGCTCACCGAATACCTCATGTGCAAAATCACCTCTGTTGGTGAATTCAAAGCTCCTGACTCCCCCTTTATAACAGGCTTTCAGGACATTCTTCATCACGGCCGTGTCGGGATGATAGAGTACCGGAATCATCCCCTGTTCCCCAGCCATGCGCAGAACTTCAAGTCTTTTAAAATTTGCCATTTGAATATTTTTCCGAAAATTAATTAAAGAAATGATTAAAACAATATTTTTTCTTGTTTCTATTCTACCTTTATGGGATTCTCGATCTCCAGAGCATCCCGGTTAAGTATGCTTTTTACCGTGTTAAGATCCCGTATATCAGGATTTTCGGTGGCCCAAAAAGCATAAAACCTGTAATTAGTGGTCTTTCCTGTTTTCGTGTTTAATTTTACATAAAAGGTTTCCGTAATTCCCTCACGGGTATTTTGTGTTTCGTCGGTTCCGGCAAAATCCTCTTTTTTAACAAGAATTGCCATAGTAAGGAAATTTCCGTCTTCTGCCTGCCTGCTGTGTGTAAGAAAAGCAATATGATTCTCACCGGCTTCATATTTGATAAACTCTTCGGAATATGTATTTACAATACCGGTAACAAACGAGACATTCGATTCAACGTCTTTGGAAAAGAGGCTGCTTCTATAACAATATTTTCCCGCTTCGATGCTGATATCCTGGATGATATCCCTTACCTTTCCTGCTGCCTCCCAATCGGGATACCTTAGCCTGAACTCCGATTTCAGAGGGCCCTCATAAAGTTTTTCATATGTGCCTCTGCCATTATCACCAATCCTGTACAAACTGTCTTTTATTTGAAGAGCCACAGCACCGGCTCCCAGAGAGTTTCCTACTTTCAGGATATCCATACCCCAATTGCTCATTTCGTGATAACTTGTATCGAAATTGAAATGCCTGGGCTTTTCGACATCTTTTTTTAATCCAACATAGTTAAGGACCATTTCGGAAGTAGTTTTGCCAAATATATCCATCCCGTTGCGCAGGTCAAAATAGTTCCTGAAGCCCACTTTTTCATTCTCCCATGCAGGACCCTCCATTTGAAATACTTCAGATGTGACTTCTGTTTTTACCGAGGGTAATCTATTTGCTGAATCCAGATCTTTACCGGGATCCTGATGCAGGGCAAAATGCAGATTTGTTTTGGCAGGAAAATCGGGATAGCTCTCTTTTTCAATCCATTCCACTCTGACTTCCCGGAAATCGTTGGCCGGGATGCTTATTTCAATAAGAATCTCTTCTGGCAAATCATCTCCCTGGTAATTAATGAATTGGGTAATAAGGGTGTCTGCTCCGGATACAAACAGAGGTCTTTTATTTTCCACAAATTCCCCTGTGAAAGTTTCAAGTTCATCGAGGGTTAAGCTGATGATTTCATTCTCTCTCTGCGAATCCAATGGGTTAATGAATTTCATCAAACCTTCTCTGTCAGACTGACAACTGCTTACAAGAAAAATTGTAAAAAAAAGGATTTTAATTGTGACTTTCATTTTCGTATAAATTATTTGGTTATTCCTCGTTCGAGGGCTTTCCTATGGTCGCAAGTATTCCACCGTCGACATAGAGGATATGCCCGTTTACAAAATCCGACGCGGATGAAGACAGGAAAATCGCAGCGCCTGCAAGATCCGAGGGGTCACCCCATCTTCCTGCCGGGGTCCTGTTTATAATAAAATCATTAAATGGATGACCTTTTTTCCGGATTGGTTCGGTTTGCGTAGTTGCAAAGTAACCAGGACCAATGCCGTTGATCTGTATATTAAAACGTGCCCATTCGGTTGCCATATTCTTCGTTAGCATCTTCAAACCTCCCTTCGCGGCAGCATAGGCCGAAACAGAATTTCTTCCCAGCTCACTCATCATTGAGCACATATTGATAATCTTCCCACTTCCCCTGTCGATCATCCCGGGGACCACCTGCTTGGACATTATAAAAGGTCCCACCAGATCAATATCAATAACTTCCTTGTATTCTTCAACCTTCATTTCGAGAATGGGGATGCGTTTTATTATTCCGGCGTTATTCACAAGGATATCGATGGGACCTACTTCTTTTTCAATTCGGTCAATATAATCCCTGACTTCATCTTCCCGGGTTACATCAAATTTATAGGTATTTACCCTTAGTCCTGCGTCAACGTACTCTTTTTCAGCATTATCTAGCTTGTCGTCAAAGATATCATTGACAATCAGCTCTGCTCCAGCTTCTCCCAGTCCTTTGGCGATTGCCATCCCCAGACCGTGGGTTCCGCCCGTAACAAGGGCTCTTTTTCCTGTTAGATCAAATAGTTTTATAGACATAGTATTGGTTTTTCCTGGTTATTATTAAAAAATTATCTTAGAGTCCGTCAATAGAGTCGGGTGTCTGTTCCGATAGCTATCGGAACATAATGTTCAGCGACACGCGGTTGCAGCAACGCAGATATCGGACATTATGGACAGACACTATCTTATATCCCGGATGTCGATCTTATCCATATCTCCATAATCAAGGTTTTCTCCCCCCATTCCCCAGATGAAAATATAATTACTGGTTCCGGCGGCGGCGTGAATAGACCAGGCTGGAGAGATTACCGCTTCTTCATTTTTCATCCATATATGACGGGTTTGCTGAGGTTCTCCCATAAAATGACATATAGCCTGATCGTCCGGGACCTCAAAATAAAAATATGCTTCCATTCTCCGGCTGTGGATGTGAGGCGGCATTGTGTTCCATACACTGCCTGTCTTTAACTCGGTCATCCCCATTTGCAACTGGCAGGTCTCAACAACCGAATTTACAATTAGTTTATTGATCTTCCTGGCATTGCTTGTTTCCAGTGACCCCAGCTCAACTACCTCTGCATCATCGAGTGTTACAAGTTTAGATGGATAGGATTTGTGTGCCGGAGCTGAATTAATATAAAAGTGTGCCGGTTTAGACGGATCTTCAGATGCAAACTTAACATCTCTGGTACCTGATCCCAGATATAAAGCTTCTTTGTAATTAAGCTCGAAGGTTTTACTGTCGGTAATGACACTACCTTTCCCTCCCACATTGATAATGCCCATTTCTCTTCTGTCCAGGAAATTAGAGGATTTTAAGGGGTCGATACTTTCAAGTTCCACTTTTTTCTTTACGGGAACTGCACCACCGACAATTAGCCTGTCGTTAAAGGTATAGACAAGATTGATCATATCTTCCTGCATAATATTACTTACAAGGAATTCTTTACGAATTCTTGCTGTATCGTAATTTTTTGCATCTTCAGGATTATTCGAATAGCGGATTTCATAATTCATTGCCATAATTTTAGATTTTATTGGTTAATATTTCTCATTGTTGATTTGCGGATAATAAGCCCGGGGCTTATTATTTCCCTGTGTTTATTATTTCCTTCCGGATCATCAAGGAATAATTCTGCTATACGCTCACCCATCAATTTTCCTTTTTGATCCGTTGATGTTATACCCGGATATACAAATTCCGTAAAAGGTTCATTTGCAAAACCTGCAATTCCCATATCATGCGGAATGGAAATATCCATCTCCCTTGCTGACAAAACTGCTCCCAGGGCTGAATAATCACTCGCTGAGAATATTGCATCCGGCATGATTTTATCATGCAACAGAGAGGTGAAGCATTCTTTTCCTCTTTCCCTGGTTATCACATCAGTTATAACTTTTCTGTAGGGTATATTGTTCTGTTCAAGAGCATCCAGGTATCCTTTTTTCCGTTCACGGTAAACATTCAGATTTTCCGGACCGCCAAAATGTGCAATTCTCTCATATCCCTGTTCAAGCATATGAATTACAGTATTAAAGGCTCCTTCATAATCATTTAGTTTGACCATTTCGATATCCAGCTCCTCATCCACCCTGTCGAACATGATAATCCGTTTTCCGGAATTTATTATTGCCCTGATATGATCTGTTTTTACCGTTCCGGCGGAAAGAGAAATGAAAATCACATCTACCTGCATGTCCAGTAATGTCTTCAGGCTTTCAGCTTCTTTCAGTTGATTTTCCTCTGTCTGGCATATTATTAAGTTAAATCCCGCTGTCCGCAGAACTTCTTCAAGACCTCCGATTACACTGGAGAAGAAAAAACGGGTAATTCTGGGAATAATGACTCCTGCTGTTTGTGATCGCCCTCTCCTCAAAGAGTAAGCAATACTGTTTCGGCTATATCCTTTTTCTTTTGCCAGCTTCTGGATCTCCTCCCTTTTTGGTCTGCTTATCCGCGGGTTGTTATTTAATGCCCGGGAAACGGTGGAAGGGGAGACCTTTAACATCCGGGCAATATCATGTATAGTCAGCCTTTCTTCCATATATTTGCGCAATCGATTGCACAAATATATAAAAGTCTTATGCATTTGTCAAATTTTCATCAAAGTTTCGCATTATTTTTTTTTATATCCCAATATTCCCTGTGGGTATGTATAGTGGTGGGAATTAACTGCGATGACGATAATTTTCAGGATCTGCATGACTCTGTGAAAATATTTTTACAAGAAAAATAAAAGATTATCATGTATATTGCATTCGATTATGAATGTAAAAAAATTTGTATATGTTTCGTGTTTTTAAACCGGAAGTTTATCAGGGAAATATGAGAATGAAAAGCTATTTTGAAGGCTGGTATTTCAAACAGGTGACTTCTGATGAGAAAAAAGTGTTTTCTTTTATTCCGGGAATCAGCCTGAACCCTGATGACCCGCATTCTTTTATTCAGTTTATCGACGGAATTACAGGAGAAACGCAATATATCCGATACGATTACGAAAGTTTCAGGTATTCAAAGAAAGTTTTTGAAGTCAGGGTAGGGGATTCCTTTTTCTCTCAAAACAGGATGATTCTAGACATCAACACCGGAAACTTCCGGGTTAACGGTGAACTACATTATTCACTTTCGTCAGGATTTCCTTCATCAATTATCTCACCCGGCATTATGGGCTGGTATTCATTTGTTCCTTTTATGGAGTGTAAACATGGTATAGTCTCCATGAACCAATTTACCAACGGACAAATATCTTTAAATGAGGATATTATTGATTTTAAGAATGGTAAATCCTATATAGAAAAAGACTGGGGGAGTTCTTTTCCTGCGGCCTGGATTTGGCTTCAATCAAACAATTTTGATAATCCACTTGTATCGGTGATGCTTTCTGCAGCAAAAATTCCCTGGCTTGGAAATTTTTTTATGGGTTTTCTGGCATTTATTTTTATTGAAGGAAATACTTATTTGTTTACCACTTATAATAAATCCAAGCTCGAACTTCGAAATTACGATGAAAATTATATTTATATTGATGTCTCAAATAAGAATCACCGTCTTTCCTTAAAGATCGAAAGAAAAAAGCATGGAGAACTCCTGGCACCGCAGAAAGGAAAAATGAGCCGAATGATAAAAGAAAGTGTCGATTCAGTAGTAGAGGTTTCTCTTTTAGATATGAACAATGAATTACTATATTCAGGAAAGGGTAGAAGGGCAGGTCTGGAGGTTACTTCCAATATATTTGATTTACTCCAATAATATTGAAACATTGAGGCTGTCTAAAAAGTATTTTTAATTTTAGGTTACATACAATCTGAAAGCATTCCTCTGTTTGCCCCACCCAAATCCTCCCCCGGCGAGGCTACTCTTTATACATAAGTCTAAAAAAATTGAGCACTCCAAACATTGACGTATCACAATCCCGGAATTGCATTATCGGTAATGGACGAAATCCACGAGAATTTGATAGCAGGTATTAAAGCTACACCCTGTTTGACCGGAATCAACTTATGTATAAAGAGTAGGCTATTGCCCGGGGTCAGTTCGACTAAATGATTTTGAAAATCAAAATCATAGTCTCACTGAGATCCCTCGGCTATTTCCCGAAAGCTTTCGGGACG
>CAYRTD010000150.1:0-9386 GCA_964426915.1 uncultured Bacteroidaceae bacterium
AGCGCAGAGCTTCTACGCTCGCGGAAAGCTTCAGCGACAGCGTGCGGAGGCACAAGCCCCAAAAAGCGCAGTTTACTTTTGTAAATGAGCATTTTTGGGGCGAGCATAACGCAGATAGCGGACTTTATGGACAAACACTAAGTAAATAAATATCACTTGAGTTCTTTGTGGCAGAACCACCAGTCGTAACACTCATATTCTCCTTTTCTTTTGTTCGCGGTTTCAACATCTGTTGGAGGAGGTATTATTACGCGGTCGCCAATAATCTCATTATCAGGCCAGTTAGCTGGCATGGCCACTTTGTTTTTGTCGGCTATTTGCAGAGCTTTGAGTGCACGAACAATCTCATCCATGTTTCTGCCAATTTCCTGCGGATAATATAGGATCAGGCGAACGATACCCTGAGGATCGATCAGAAAAACAGCTCTCACTGTTGTGGTTGCTTTTCCGGGGTGTACCATTCCGAATGCTTCGGCAACCTTACCATTATTGTCTGCTATGATTGGAAAAGGAATCTGAACATCCAGATTATCCTTGATCCATTCATCCCATTTGATATGTGAAAATACCTGATCGATGGATAAACCCAGGAGATCGGCATTCAGTTCTTTGAATTGATCTTCCCGTTTGGCAAAAGCTACGAATTCAGTCGTGCAAACAGGTGTGAAATCGGCGGGATGGCTGAAAAGTACCAGCCATTTGCCCTTGTAATCACCAGGTATATTTTTTATACCATGGGTAGTTTGAACTTTTAACTCAGGAGCTGGGTCTCCGATAAGTGGAAATGATTTTTTTTCTTCCATTTTGCATTTGTTTTTATGTTATTAATTAATCAGTAAAAATTATGCGTTTTTATTATGCTTTTCCGGTTTATGAAATTTCCCGACAAACTGAATTTTAAATTCTTCAATATTGAATCCGGGTATTTCTTTTTCCTGAAAATAATTTTCGATCAGCAAATTCAATTCCGGATCGTAATAATCTTCGATTTTATCACTTTCAGCACAGTACAGATGGTGATGATTTTCAGTAACCGGGTCATATCTCATTACATCCTTTTCTGTCTTCACCTTTTTAATAAGATTTTTTCCGACGAGGGTTTCCAGAGTATTATATATTGTTCCTGCCGAGATATTGGGATTTTTTTTCTTCACCATATTTATGATGTGTTCTGCCGTAGGATGTTTGGGAGCTTTCATAAAAGCTGCATAAATCAGAACCCGTTGCGGGGTTACCTTGATTCCATTTTCCTTAAGCATATTTATTATTTTCTGGTTATTCATACTAAGTAATAATAATTATCAATTAATAATAAATACAAATATACTATATTATTTTTACTACGCAAAAAATTTTTCCGGTAAGAATATGTGAGCCTATTCCGAAAAGTGTATTTTATGCCAATCTTTTTTTTATGTTAAAAACTTTCCAGACAGCCTTATTAGGTTAATTAGAGTCTGTCAATAGAGTCGGGTGTCTGTTCCGATAGCTATCGGAACATAATGTTCGAGATCAAGGCGCTAAAGCTTCAGCGACACGCGGTTGCAGCAACGCAGATATTGGACATTATGGACAGACACTAATTAAGAGTGATACAGTTTGTAGATGAGAGACAGGCTATGTTCCTAAAAACAATCTTCTTCAATACATTGTGCATCTACAACTGCTATAGTGGCCATATTGACGATCTCACGGACAGAACTTTCAAGCTGAAGTATGTGTATGGGCTTTCCTATTCCAAGAAGGATAGGTCCGATTACTTCAGCCCCTCCAATTTCCTGCATCATTTTATAAGCAATATTTCCTGAACTCAGGTTTGGAAAAATGACCGTATTTACTTCCATATCTGAAAGTTTGGAGAAGGGGAACTTTTTCTTTCTCAATTCACTGTTGAAAGCAAAATTTGCCTGCATTTCGCCATCAACTATAAGCTCCGGGTGTTTTTCATGCAGGATACTGATCGCTTCGTGCATTCGGGTAGGGCTTCCTGCGCGGTTAGAACCGAAATTGGAATATGAAAGCAGCGCGATTCTGGGCTCAATTCCGAATTGTTCTACCGCGCGGGCGGTAAGCAGGGTAGTATCGACAATGGTTTGGGTTGAGGGTTGAATGTTAACAGTAGTATCGGAAAAGAAAACGGGTCCTTTTTTTGTTTGAACAATATACATACCGGCTATATGTTTTTCCGGGTTGTTGGTTCCGGCAACTACAATCGCGGGACGGATAACATCGGCATACTTACTGGAAAAACCACTCAGGAATGCATCTGCTGCGCCGGTTTCAACCATCATGGCCCCGAAATAATTGGGATTATACATCAGATCGACTGCCTCTTCCATGTTGAGACCTTTTCGCCGGCGTTTTTTATATAGTTTCCCGGCATATTCATTCCGGAGATATTCGGCATCACTGCTTCGGTTATCTATGACTTCAATTTTACCAAGATCCAGATGATTTTCATCAATAACTGCATGTATTTCTTCCCTGTTTCCCAGGAATACTGGTATAGCTATATTTTCATGGATTAATTCCTGTGCAGCTTTTAATACTTTGTAATTTGCGGCTTCTCCGAAGGCTATGCGTTTCGGATTTTGTTTTGCTTTTATTCGGATCTCCCGTATGAGCTGGTTTTCAAGTCCGAGACGTTTTTTCAGGCTCTCAACATATGCATCCCAGTTATCGATTTTACTACGTGCCACTCCTGTTTCAATAGCAGTTCGGGCTACCGCCGGTGCTACTCTGGTTATGAGCCGTGGATCAAGGGGTTTGGGAATGATGTATTCGCGTCCAAAAACAAGATTCTTAGCTCTATAAGCCTTATTCACTGCTTCAGGAACATCTTCTTTTGCTAATTCTGCCAGGGCCTTTACAGCTGCTATTTTCATTTCTTCATTAATGGAGGTTGCCTTTACATCGAGAGCTCCCCTAAAAATGAAGGGAAATCCCAGTACGTTATTGATCTGATTAGGATAATCTGAACGACCTGTAGCAAAGATTATATCCTCACGTGCTTCCATGGCTTTTTCATAGGAAATCTCTGGATTAGGATTTGCCATAGCAAATACGATAGGATCATCGGACATTGAATTGAGCATATCCGGGGTCAGAACATCGGCAATACTTAAACCTAAAAATACATCCGTTCCTTTCACAGCATCCTCAAGGGTGTGTATGTCCCTTGAAGTAGCAAACTGCTGTTTGTATTTGTTCATATCTTTTCTGTCCTTATGAAGGACACCCTTACTATCGACCATTACGAGATTTTCGGGTTTCACCCCAAGGGAAAGATAAAGCTTTGAACAGGATACAGCAGAGGCCCCTGCTCCGTTGACAACGACTTTTATCTCATCAATTTTTTTGCCGTTAAGTTCAAGAGCATTCAGAAGTCCGGCCGCTGATATTATTGCCGTTCCATGCTGATCATCATGGAAAACCGGGATGTCCAGTTCTTTTTTCAGTATTTCCTCAATTTCGAAGCATTCGGGAGCTTTGATATCTTCGAGATTAATACCTCCGAAAGTAGGAGCTATAGCTTTGACTACTTCCACAAATTCACTGACACTTTCTCTGTCAACTTCAATATCAAAGACATCGACATCGGCAAATATCTTAAAGAGCAAACCTTTTCCTTCCATTACAGGTTTGCCGGCAAGAGCTCCGATATTTCCAAGACCCAATACAGCGGTTCCGTTGGATATTACTGCCACCAGATTTCCCCTTGCCGTATACTTGAACGCGTTTTCCGGATTGGCTTTTATTTCAAGGCAGGGTTCAGCTACACCGGGTGAATAAGCGAGTGAAAGGTCGAACTGTGTCTCGTGGGGCTTTGTGGGGATTACCTCAATTTTACCTGGTCTGCCTTTTGAATGGTAGTTAAGAGCATCTTCACGTGTAAATTTTGCCATGGGTTACTTAATTTGGTTCTTGAAAATTTTCTCAAATTTAGCAAAGAAGTTTTCAAGTTGGAATACAGAATGATTTACAACATAATGTTATCGAGCAAGAAAACAAGAATTACTCCCCGGGCTGATCTTTTGAACTCATAACTTCAGGGGGCAGTCCTTCGGGTAAAGGATTTTTGTTTATTTCCCTGTACATAAACCTGTGTTGGAAAATATCAATTGCCAGGTAAATGGCATTGCGGAATGATCCGAAGCTGGCTTCATTTTTCCCGGCAAGATCATAAGCAGTACCATGAGCAGGAGAGGTTCTTATAACAGGCAAACCTGCTGTATAATTCACTCCTTCATCTACAACCAGAGCTTTAAATGGAGCCAGACCCTGATCGTGGTACATAGCTAATACTCCATCAAAAACCCTGAAGTTTCCTGAACCGAAAAATCCATCAGCAGGATAGGGTCCCATCACGATAATGCCCTCTTTTCCTGCTTCTTCTAATGCGGGATAAATGGTCTCAATTTCCTCATTTCCAAGTAGTCCGTTATCCCCGGCATGAGGATTCAGTCCGAGTACGGCTATCCTGGGCTTTCGGATTCCGAAATCTTTTATGAGGCTCGAGTGCATCACGCGGATCTTGCTGAGAACCTTTTCCCGGGTAATATAAGCGTTAAGGTCTTTAACAGGTACATGACCTGCTACAACTCCTACTTTTAAAAGATCACTTACCATAAGCATGAGGACTTCCTCGGATTCAAATATGTATTGGAGGTACTCCGTATGTCCACTGAAGTTGAAGTCTCTTGACTGGATATTGTGTTTATTAATGGGGGCGGTGACAAGGGCATCAATTTTCCCGTCCTTTAGGTCACCGGCAGCAGTTTCCAGTGCATGATGTGATGCCTCACCGGCCATTTTTGTGGATTTCCCCAGCTCAACACGGATGTTATCGTCTATACAATTAATAATATTCACCCTTTTTTCATTTGCTTCCTCTACCCTTGTAATATTATTGAGGTTGAAGTTTTCAATGTTAAGGGCTTTACGGTGATAGGCTGCTACTTTTGGTGAGCCATAGATAATTGGGGTACAAAGTTCAATGAGCCTGTTATCCAGCAATGATTTGATGATAATTTCATAACTGACTCCGTTTATATCTCCCTGGCTTATACCAATTTTAATTTTCTTATTCATATTCATAAAAAAAGAATTATTTAAGAGGATAGTTTCCGGAAAAAATGATAAAGTAGTCTCACACCGTTACCACTTCCTCCTTTTGAACGATAAGCCTCTTTCTTTTTAAGAAAGGAAGGCCCTGCAATATCGAGATGAATATAGGGGTAATCGGTAAAATGTTCAAGGAATTTTCCAGCGGTTATGGCTCCTGCAAGCCGTCCCCCTATGTTTTTAAGATCTGCAATGTCTGATTTAAGCATGTCTGCATAATCATCCCAGAAAGGAAATTCAGCAATTCTTTCATGAACTTCATATCCTGTCTCTATTAATGCATCCATGGTCTCTTTACCGGCGTTGCCCATACCCACCATTCCCTGTGTCCCTATTGCCACCCAGGCAGCTCCTGTTAGAGTGGCAAGATCGATAACCAGCTCAGGATCATACTGTTTGGCCCATGCAAGAGCATCGGCAAGGACCATTCGGCCTTCTGCATCGGTATTGAGAACCTCCACGGTTGTTCCATCGTACATTTTCACGACATCGCCGGGAACATAGGCATTTCCATCGGGGCGGTTATCTGTGGCAGGAATAAGTCCAATAAGATGCACCGGTAATCCGGATGCTGCAATAGCATAAAATGCACCTGCAACAACTGCGGCACCTGCCATATCGCTTTTCATGTAATCCATTGAATCGGCTGTAGGTTTCAGGCTCAATCCTCCAGTATCATAAACGATTCCTTTTCCTACCAGAACATAGGGTTTTTTGTTTACTGCGCTTTCAGGTTTGTATTCAAGAATACTGAATGTTGGTGGATCAATACTGCCCTTATTCACAGCAAGAAGTCCGCCCATTTTAAGTGATTCTATTTTCTTCTTTGTCAATACCTCAACCTTAAAACCACTTTCATCAGCCATTTTTTCAATTTCCTTTGAAAGCTGGGTTGCTGTAAGAAAGGAGAGCGGCTCATTAACAAGATCCCGGGTTTTGTAAACAGCTTTTGTCAATATCTCCAGTGAATGTATTTCTGCTTCATTTACCTTTTCGGAGATTAGCTTTATTTCCCTGAGTTTTGCAGCCTTTTTGTCTTTATCACTGAAATACTTTAGAAACTGATAATGAGAAAGACTTATTCCTTCGAGAAGAGCGATTAAGTGTTTAGCTGAGCCACCTGCCTGAATTACCTGTATGGCAGTGATGTCGTGAGCATCGAAGGAACTTTTGTATTTTGAGCCTTCCTTTCTCAACCACTCGAGGCTTTCAGCTTCTTTCTTATTCTCCTTCTGTTCAATGATTTGGATGAAAATTTTTTTGTCGAAGCGATCAATTAAAATTTGTTTCTTATCCTTACCGATCTGTTCTTTTAGATATTTCTTTTCAGGGTCTGTTACCAAATACGGAAGAAAGTCACTCTCCTTCACACCTAAAATTATAGTGTCTGCCTGTTGATCTCTGTGATCTGTTAGTGTGATTTTCATTATTTCTGATCCCTGTTTATGGTCAATACCGATGTATTATGACCATGGTTTTGCAAAGTTATGTCTCTAAAGATAACTGCAAAGATAGGAAAAAAGTTGAAGCTTCGGGAAGGCATGTATCAGTGGATCTTAAGTCCGGGACCCGCCAAAATTCTTAAAATAGTGGCGGGTAAGAACTTTCAGGAACTCTCTTTCCAGTATCAGGTCGGTAATCCACTCGTGTTCTTCAAAGATATCGGGAGGTTTTCCGCGCATTCTTTTCTCTTCCACATCGATTTGGTATAGAAGAGAGGAAAGTTTTTCCGGTTTTCTCCGCATCAATTCAAAAACAAGACCTTTCATTTGTTCGAAAAGATCATCATAAGCATAATTGAGATCTTCAGGAAGATCAATCTCCATACCAAAAACAGAAAAGTCCTTTATTATCTGCTCAACCGTTTCCCTTATGATCTGTTCATCTCGTTTGGACCGTTCTATTTCACTTTTCGGTATTAGTTTATAAGTCATTTAATCTATGGTTTCCATCGAATAAACGATGGCTTCAAGCTGGCGCATCATATTCCTTTTTTTATTGTTGGGATTATATACATATCCCTCGACCACTACCACCTTATTTCTGTTTTCATCTACGGTGGAATGACTTAAAAAAGGTCCTCCCATATATCCGTTATGTAGTTCCCACCAGCCTCTCACTTCAACGTATCTCTTCCCGTTTTTTGTAATATCATAAGTCTCGGGAGGAAACAGTTCAGTTGTCGTGATATAGGAATCTATGCGAGTTCCCTTTGTATAGGTTTTTAAAAATTCGTTCCTTTTCCTGATAATATCTTGTGTCTGGATTTCTTTGTCCCCATTCCAGGGATATTCATAGACAAATATTACCTGGCTCGTTTTTGCTGTCTCAATAGAAAAAGAAGCAAATTCTTCTGTTTCCATATCCACGTTGTATCCCCTGGGAATGGCCAGTGTAATATAGAAATTAGAAACAATATCCCGTATTTCAGGGTCTTTACTGTTTTTGTAAACATTCTGGATTCTTTCTCTGTCGTAAATAAGGATATTATTCCTGATATTGTCTTTTTCTTTTTCAAGAAGTTCCTCAAGTGCATAACTATCGGGAGCTTCTATTCTGATAACAAGCTGAGGTTTGGCCCAGACATTTTTGCTGTATTTTAGTTTAGATTCTTCAACATCCTCTCCAACGTCGACAATGAGAACGGTTCTGTGGATCTGAAAAATATTTTCAAAAGCGCCTGCTGTTATGTGCATCAGATCAAACAGAGGCTCGGGTTGGGTAAGAGCAGGATATTCTGTTTCCAGTGTCTTACGTAGGATTTCACCTGCTTTGTTTTTCCAGTTAAAATTATCCATTACTACAAGAACTTCGCCTGCCGTACCTGATACATTAGGCAGCAGTACGCCGCCGCGGGAATTGCTTCCCCCGCTCCCGGGTCTTTCTTTACAGGAATTGAAACCTACAACAAGGCTTAATAAGAAAAACAGTCCGATTATTTGCTTCATTATGTATTTTTTTTGAAAAATGTCAGTAAAATATTTACTAATTCAGTTAAGTTTTATCAATCTGCTCTTTTAATGCAAATTTTATGCCTTAAGTTCTTCAGGCCAAAAAGAAAAAGCCGGGCAAGGGGTCAATTCTATACATTAAAAGTGAGTTTCGTGATTTTCAAACAGATAAATTAATGCTACCAGAGCCGGCAGGTAACGTTTTGTAGAAGGGGAGAGGTGAGGATGTAATGAAAAATAATCCCTGATTCCTCCGTTTTTTATTATAGCCCTGTCAAGTGTGGTTGGCCCGGTATTATAAGCCAACAGCGATAGTTCCCAGTTATTATAAATTTGATAAAGAGTTGTAAGGTATCGACAAGCTGCTATTGTGGAAAGTTCAGGGCTAAGTCTCTCATCCTGTGCGCCGCTGATTGTAAGGCCGTAATGAATTCCTGTTTTCTCTTTAAATTGCCATAATCCCAGAGCCATTGAAGGCGAGCAGGCTTCGGGACGCAGTCCTGATTCCAGAACGGACAGATATTTAATTTCATCAGGAATGTCAAATTCAGTCAGGTACTTCTCGAACAGCGGAAAGAAAAATTCAGACCGGTCCCGGAACTCAAGGTACTGATCTTTTCGTGGTCCAAGGAAAGTGTCAATATATTCCTGAACAGTTTCATCGTAGAATAACTCGAGCGTTGTCTTGCGGTTGAGTTCAGCTATCTGTATTTCATAGTAAAGTTCCGGATACAGATAAGGTTTCCCGGAAGCATCAGCCAGATATCCTTTAATACTTAAAGATTGTGCAGAGATTATCAAACTTAAGCTAAGCAATAGTGATACTGGAATGATTTTTTTCACTTTAACCTTTACGTACATTACTGAGAAAAGGGAATGATTATTTAAAAAATATAGTTTTTATGATGACGAAATCCGTATTTTTTATTTCTCACTATCTTCACTGGAACCTTGTAGCGTAAAGTAAAAGGTGGACCCCTTTCCTTCCCGGCTTTCAAACCAGATGTTCTCCCCAAGCTTTGCAAGGAAATCCTTGCATAGATTCAAACCAAGTCCATGCCCTTTTTCATGCCTGACACCGCTTATGGAATTTACCTCCCTGCCTTTAAGTAATTTTTCTTGTATTTCCGAGGGAATTCCGGTTCCCGTATCTTTAACATAAACCGTTATCTTTTCTGAGTCTGCTTCTGCGCCTGCTGTAATTGTTCCACCTGAAGGTGTGAATTTGATTGCATTACTGAGCAGGTTCCTGATCACTAGCGTGAGTTTATCACGAATTTCAGTTTAAACATTTTTTTCAAGAGTCGAACA
>CAYRTD010000151.1:0-9376 GCA_964426915.1 uncultured Bacteroidaceae bacterium
TCAAAAATATAGAAATCGGTTTCTCCGTTATATGCATCAATTACAAGCTTTACTGAATTACGCAGATAATTTTTCCCTCTCAGATCAGGCTTTACAAGTCCATAATCACTGAAAGTAACACTGTTGTTTATGTCTCCGGTTTCATGGAAGGTGGCAAAAGGTTCGCTGTAGGGATAATAAGCAGAATAGGTATAGGCATCAATAATCCAGTATAATTTTCCTTCTGAAATAACTATATAAGGATCATCATCAAAAAAGAGGAAGGGAGCCAGTTTTTTTGCCCGGTCCACAATCTGCCGGTGAATCATAATTCTGCTTTCCTCAGTGGTATAGCCTGAAAGCAAAAATCTGGTACCACCATACTTCCAGCCGTATAAAAACTTTCGCCATAAATTTGAGATCATTACCCCGCCGTCTCCTTCATAGCGGGTATAAATATTTTTTTCACCGCTGGGATAATCAAATTCTTCTTCTTCAGAATTAACCACCACATATTTTCCCGATAATTCTCCATAATAAACTTCAGGGCGGTTTATTTCAAGGCTTTCATATTGACTCACCGGTGGTATATCTTTAACCAGCAGCTTTGGAAGTCCTTCACTTGTAAACTCATTTACCAGATTGAGAGCGGCTCCGTAACCATGGGTATATTTAAACCTCTTGTTAACGAATGTCTGACTTCTTGCCGGAAGGTTGGAGGGTTTCATTTCACGTGCAGAAACCATTACCTGGCGATAAGTTCCATCAATTGTATAACGGTCAATATCCACATCATTAAATTCATAATAAAGTCTTATCTCCTGAAACTGTTTAAATACGGCATCAAGTGCACGATAATCCCACAATCTTATATTATCGAAAAGATTTCTGTTTTCTTCAATGGTCTGTCTTGAGAAAGTCTCTGATACTTCAAATTCCCTTTCCTCCGTTTTATCCAGATCAAATCCCGATCTGGTGAACTGAATATTATGTTCGATATATTCCGTTTCTACCGTGATCTCATTCGGTTCTACTTTCAGCCATTGAAAAAGCATGGGGACAACTCCAAGAAGAAGGATCCATGCTGCTAAAATCCATCCTGCTACCGAATAAATAGGGGTAAGGGGACTTTTTTCTCCGGTCCAGCTAAACCGGCCCGAAATTTTCCTTAATCCGGGAAACATGAGCATCAGTCCTCCTGCTGCGGTTATAATAACAAGAACAGTAATCATTGGCAGACGGATATTCACATCGGTCCAGCCCGGACCTGCAACAATACCAAAGTCCGAAAACAGTAAGCCGAACCGTGCCAGATACCGGCCAAATGCTATAATGAATAATAAAATCCCGGATGATATGAATATTGAATTTAATGGAGTCAGTTTGTTGCTGAAATCAAAATTGACCTTGTTTTCATTTTTCAGGTTAAGGTATCCCAGTACAGAAGCGCCTCCCGCAATAATTACCAGAATAAGCAAATGGCTGTATACTGCCTGAAGCATGGGATAGGCGAACAGGTAAAATCCAGTCTGTTGATTCAAAACCGGTTCGCTTAAGTCGGTTGATATCCTGTTAAAATATTTCAGTACAAGTTCCCAGCGTCCGTACCACCAGAATCCGCTTAGGATTGCGCCGGCGCCGGTTGCGAATTGCCGGATTATTATTTTTTCCTTTGGCACACTATAGCTAAGAAGAAAAACTATAGCTCCTCCGAGAATAAAGGCCCCGGCAAAGAGACCTGCTTTTGAAATCCATTCTGTCCAGAAACGGTCATTGTATCCCATTTGGTCAAACCAGAGTTTTTCTCCCCAGAATCCCATGAACCAGAAAAATAACAGAGTGAATAATCCCAGGATTAAACCGGCAACCGTTAATGAAGTTTTTTTTCGGCGTATACCTTTTATGGTAATATAGGCAGCCAGAGCTAATAATACTATTAATAATACAGTATACATAATGTTTTTCTTTACCGGATAAAGCAGAAATCATAAGAGAAATGAATTTCTGCAAATATGGCCTGTTAACTTCTGGTTTTATTAATTCGCAATAATTAAACCAGAAATCCGGCCCCTGTGCCATAGCTTCTTGATTTTTCTTTTAAGGCCTGTAATATCAAGAAATACAATTGGTTTTAACGTGGTTTATTACAATTAATAATGCCTGACCTGATATCGTAGACATGTAGATAAATTTTCTCATGCTGTGTCTTTTTGTAACAGACACCAAGTAAACCCCGGTATTTACAAAAGCAACCCGAAAAGCGGGAAAAAAATTCCCCATGACATGGCATTATTTCACATTGACATTAAGAACAACTGCCGGTGCAGGTGAATATAAAACTCATATTGATAGACAATTAACAGGAAGGTTCCATCAGTATATTATTTTGGTATGAATTTTCAATGTATATAAACAGTCGAAATCAAAATACAAGGATTACAATGAAAAAAGAAAAAGAAAGTAATGTTCAAAGAAATGATTTTATGACTGAAGAACAGTTTCAGCGTCTGGCAGATTATCACGGGTTAAATTGCATATCCCTTTTTCTGCCGACCTTTCGGGCTGGAGGAGAAGTCGATTCCCATGAGGGAGAGCTCAGGCTTAAAAACCTTATGAAAGAACTGGGAAAAAAACTCGAAAGCAAAGGATTGAAAAACAGGGAAATAGATTTGATAATGAAACCCCTGCATAGTTTGATCGAGGACGTGCATTTCTGGAGAAATCAATCCGACGGCCTGGCCCTTTTCCTGCAGGACGGAAATATGGAAACCTATACTTTGCCCCTTCATTTTGATGAATTTATATATGTATCAGATCATTATTATTTAAAATCTGTCGTACCTCTTTTCAGTGATAATGGAAAATTCTATTTATTGACTTTGAGTTTAAAAAATGTACGGCTGTTTGAAGGGTCCCGTCATGCAATCATAGAAATTGATGCAGAAGATGTTCTGCCCGGCAGACTTGAAGATGTGGTAGGATACGATTATGAGGAAAAATCCCTTCAGTTCAGGACCGGCCACGGCGGAAATCCCGCTCAAAAAGAAGCCGGTGCTGCGTTTCACGGACATGGCTCAGGAAAGGATGACGCTCTGCATGAAACCGACAAGTTTTTCAGGGCGGTTGATGATGGTGTTATGCAAATATTACATGATGAAAAGGATCCTCTGATCCTTGCCTGTGTCGAGAAATATTATTCACCCTATAAAAAAGCAAATAATTATAAATATCTGTACGAAAAATTCGTAGACAGGAATCCTGATGAAGATGACCCTGTTTTTTTACATGAACTTGCCTGGGATCTGGTCAAAGAAAAGTTTCTCAGAGAAAGAAAAGATAAGGTGGCTCAATTTCTCAATTTATCTGCCGGTGGAAAAACTTCCGACGATTTAAAGGAAATCATACCCGCAGCGGTTGATGGCAGGATCGATACCCTGTTCCTTCAAAAAGGAATTGAACATTATGGAATTTACAATCATGAAAACCATGAAGTTATGATGGGTGAAGATCATGTTAATCCTGCAGCCCTTTTCAATATGGCAGCCGTGCATACAATGAAAAACGGAGGAAGCGTTTATACTGCAGAACCGGAAGATATGCCACTAAAGGATAGTGAAATCAATGCATTGATGAGATTTTAGGGTAGACATGAGCCTGTCTGAGAAGTGTTTTTCAGGACACCCTCTATACTCTGATCCCGAACAATATAATCCGGCAACCTGACTCTGTTGACAGACTTCGGCTATTTGGGGAATAAGGGTAAAACCGGAAACAAGTCCACAGAAAAACTGAGGAAATGTTCCCCATTTTTTCTGTACAGATTCCCTTGACTGTGAAAAAGTTTCCAGGCTGATTAACATAAATATTTAAATTACAGTTAGTTCAATTTTCCGAATCTGAGTGAAAGGATTTTTTATAAAATTTGGCACGGATTTGTCACTGCCTGCCTTCCCGGGTAATAAAAAAATTGCCTGTTTTTTTTAACCGACAAACTAATTCACATGAATACAAATAAAAATATAAGCTTTAAGAACGGTTCCGTGAGAAAGAGATTTTATCATTCCCAAAGTGATCAATATCCGGAGATCATCAAAGAAGATGCTCCTGCGGAAAACAGCAAAAAAAGGAAAAAGAAATCCTTATCCTATTCATTTGTTGTTCCCTGGCAAATGGAGAATGATGTCTATTGATCTGGAGTCCAAAAAAGCCCCTATCCCAGGTACTTGTTTAGCATAGAAAAAAAGATATCCATAGTAACAGGCTTTGTAATATGCTCTTCAAAACCTGCTTCATGGCTTTTTTTTACCTGCTCGGGCATGGCAAAAGCCGACTGGGCGATAACCGGCACTTTCGGGTTTTTGTCTTTTATTTGGCTGATGACTTCATAACCATTTTTAACAGGAAGACGGATATCCAGTAAGATCAAATCAAATTCTTCTTTATTGAAAACATCCATTGCCTGACCGCCGTCTTTTGCGATAAAAATGTCAGCGCCTGTTTTTTCCAAAAGAAATTTCATCATTTCAATGGTATGCTCATCATCCTCGGCGAGAAGTATTTTTTTTCCATGGAGCTTAGGGATGATCATTTCTTTTTCTTTGGAAATATTTTTTTCTTTTTTGATATTTTCACCATTTATCAAAGGGAGGGTGAAGCAGAATTCAGAACCCTTTCCTTTTTCCGATTCCAGCCACATTTTACCGCCCATAAGCTCAGCTAAGCCTTTTGAGATAGCCAGACCCAGGCCGGTTCCGCTAATCGCCTTTCCGGAAACGCCTTCCGACTGATGAAAACGGTTGAATACCTTCTCACGATCCTCCTCTGTAATTCCTATGCCGCTATCCTTTACAAAAAACATAAGACTGTCTTTATCTTTGTCTATATTATATCCGAACTCAATAAAGCCTTCATCGGTGTACTTGAAGGCATTACTTAACAGATTATGAAACATTTGCTGTAGTTTTTTCTCATCCGTAACAATGATCCTGCTTTTTTCCCCTTCCGGGATGTTCAGCCGGAAATCGATGTTCTTTTCATTTTTTATTTTTTTTGAATAACCCTGGTATTGATCCCTTGTTTTTTTCATTAAGCTTATGAGATCCACATTTGATGTATGCACGGGTAACTCCTTTGCTTCGATTCTTGAAAAATCAACGATGTCATTTATCAGGTTGAGTAATTGAATCCCTGAATCATGTATAGTTCTGAGATGTTTTTTATGTCGTCTGGACTTGAGTTCGTCCTCCATGATCTCAGTAAAACCGATAATGGAATTAAGAGGTGTCCTGATCTCATGCGACATATTTGCCAAAAACAATGACTTGATGGCAGATGCCTGTTCTGTCGCTATTTTCGCTGTTTTCAATATTTCTTCACGTTTTTTTAAAGTGGTAATATCTTTGGAAATATTGGAAATGGCCACAACAACCCCATTATCATCTTTGATGGGGGATTTGGTAAGTGAAACATGGATAAGGTTACCGTCTTTTTTCTTGTGAACAGTTTCATGATTTGTGACCTTTTGTCCGTTTCTGACCTTTTTTATAAGTTCAATATCACCATCATTTTTGGGATATGCAAATAAACGGTTGGCTTTGTTACCAATGGCCTCAGACTCACTATATCCATACAGATGAACAGCACCTTCATTCCATGACAAGATCTTACCTTCTGTGGATTCACTGAAAATAGCATCATCAGAAGATTCAATAATGGAAACAAGATGCTGATGTGTCTCGATTTCCTTTTTCAGACTTGTAATATCCTGGATAAAGGTTACGAGGTAATCACCTTCATTGGAAAAATAATTGATCCGGAAATATTTATTTAAGTTTTTAAAAAAATGTTCCTGTTGGGAATGTGCACCGGAAAGAGCATTTTTTCCTGCTGAAAGTAAAATGTCGCGGAATTTTTCATTCTCGAAAATTTCAAAAAGACTTTTATCCAAAACCTGTTCCGGTTCTAATTGCATCAGGTTCTTGAATGCGGGATTTATTTCCCGGATCTTAAAATCTGAGATCTGCCCCTTATTATCCCTGATAACTTTATGAATAGCAAATCCATTATCCATGTTATCGAAAAGTAACTTATATCTTTTTTGTTCTTTTTCTGCCTTTTTCTGAATGAGGTTTTTCTCTGTTATATCAGTAAAGGTAATCACCACGCCATCTATTTTATCATCAATGGTCCTGTAGGGTTTGATCCGCATCCAGTACTGCCTGTCATCATTCTTACTAATTTCTTTTTCAATAGTGATAAGGTTGTCAAGCACCCGTTGGATGTCCTGAACCAGGGTTTCACCTAAAAAATTCACATTAAAATCCTCTATGGATCGACCGATATCTTTGTCTTCCAGGTTTATGACCCCTCTTATCTGTGGGGTAAATCTCTTTATCCTTAAGCCCTTATCCAGGAACAAAATACCGATATCCGTACCATGTAAAAAATTATTCAGATCATTTGTAAAGCGCGTGGTTTCTTCAATTTTCCGTTGTAGTTCAAAATTTGAGGTATTAAGTTCTTCATTAACAGATTGTAGTTCTTCCTTGGAAGATTCCAGTTCTTCATTTGAGCTTTGTAATTCCTCATTGGTAGACTGGGCTTCTTCATTTGCGGATTTGAGTTCTTCATTGGAAGTTTCAAGTTCTTCCACAACATTTTTCAGATACTCGCGTGTTTCATTAAGATCACTTTCCATTTGCCGGATGTATTCATCCCTTTCTTCCGACATCCGGTGAATTTTATTTTCATTCTTATCTTCCGTTTTGCCGTCTTTCTCCGATGGCTTCAGAGTTAATATCATGAAATTACTGAAAGCCGGGGGCAGATTTACAGGCTGAATCATCAAATCGACGAGTTCCTTTCCCGTGCCTGAAATAGCCATGATATTCTCATAAAGTAATTTCTTTTTTTCACTGTTGATCTTCCTTAAAGCATTGGATATTGGAACTTTCAATCCCTCTCTGGCAAGGTTTACCACATTGTTCTGAGGTTCTCCGGTCGAAAACTTAAAGTATTTTTCACAGTTTCCAAGAGAATATAATAGTTCACCTTTTTTGTTGATCAGTAAAAAAGGATTCAGATAGTCCTTAAGTGCAGTTTTCTCGGCAAATTCTTTATAGGATAATTCACGATTGGGCAATTCTCGGCCCTGATCGTCTTTTTCTTTTTTGGAAGCACCTTTTTTGGAAAAAAGAAGATAATCGGCAATAACTTTGCGATTGTCGACTTTTTGAAAAATACGGGCTTTCTTGTTGGTTGTTTTAAATACATCATCAGCAATCCTTTGGGTTTCTGATCCCCCTAAAAATAAAAAGCCATTTGATTTAAGTGCATAATGAAAGGTATTAAGCACATGTGTCTGCATATCAGACTCAATGTATATAAGGAAATTCCGACAACTGATAAAATCGAGTGAAGAATATGGAGGGTCACGTAAAATACTGTGTTCTGCAAATACGATCATATCCCTGATTTCCTTATGCACAAAGTAGGATGAATCCTTTTTCACAAAATATCTGTTTAAAAGATCTTTGGGAACATCCACCACAATGTTTTCACTATACTTACCAATTCGGGCTACTTCCAGGGCTCTTGTATCGATATCAGAAGCAAATATTTGAATTTCTTTTTCGATATTATGTTCTTCCAAATAATCTTTAAGAAGGATTGCGATGGAGTATGCTTCCTCACCGGTTGAGCATGCGGCCACCCAAATCCGGATACTTTTTTCTTCCCGGGACAGTATTTGCGGAAATACATCCTTCTTCAAAATTTTAAAAGACTCAAAATCCCTGAAAAAATAGGTAACACCGATTAGAAACTCCCTGAAAAGAGCTTCTATTTCATCCGGATTATTCTCGAGAAATTTCATGTATTTATTGGATGAATGTTTCTCGGTTACAACCATGCGTTTGCGTATTCGGCGGAAAATCGTATTCTTTTTATATTTGGAAAAATCATAATCGAAATGCTCGCTGATTAATTTAAAAATTTTCCTGACAAGTTCTTCATTAGCTTTATCAGCGAAACTTTCTTCTTTATCACTATCAGTAAGGTCTTTAAACTCTTTAAGATAACGCGGAATATCTTCAGGGGAGAGAATTGCATCAACTATACCTGTATCGATTGCACTGCGGGGCATACTGTCAAATTCCGCTGTTTCCGGATCCTGTGTAATAACCAGACCGCCGGCCTCTTTTATATCTTTAATCCCCAATGCACCGTCCGATCCGGTTCCGGTAAGGATAATAGCTGTAGAATGGCTCTTTTTATCTGAAGCAAGAGAACGTAAAAAATAATCGATAGGCAGGTAAACCTTTTCTTTCTCAGATTCCTCAAAAGATTTTAAGGCGAAGCGGTTATTATGCAGGCTTATAAACTGATGAGGAGGGGTTATATATACTTGATCGGGTTCTGCCTCCATGTCCTTTTCGATTTGCCGGACTTGCATTTTTGTACGACGTTGTATAATGGATACAAGTTCACTTTTCTGATGCGGAGAAAGATGCTGGATGATAACAAAACTCAAACCCGAATCAACAGGCATTATTTCGAAAAGTTTCTCAAGTATTTTTATACCTCCTGCGGAAGTTCCTATGCCTACAATGGTATGGTTGTTATTCTTAGTTTTCTTTGTCATTCTTTGGGTGATAATTTTATCTTAAAATTAATACTAAATGAATAATTAATCAATAAGAAAGATGTTTTCTGTTAACATAATAATCATTTGGATAATATTTTCCTCTTAACTATTTTATTGATAACTATTTATTAAACTAACCAATGGCCGGGGAGAATGTTTTTGGGCTTAGTCCCGGATGTTTATTATATGACAGGGTTCGGATAAGGTGGATAAAAGTCCCCTTTTATTATACAATTTTTAAGGGGAAGGAGAGAGGTTTCCCCGAAGACAGAGAGTGAATGTGAGAGTATAGATGCGCAATCGCTTCGGCTTCCCGATAATGATATCTATCTATCTATATATATATCAACAACTAAATAGAGTCTGTCAATAAAGTCGGGTGTCTGTTCCGATAGCTATCGGACAGTATGGACAGACACTAAATAGAGTCTGTCCATAATGTCCGATATCTGCGTTGCTGCAAAAATTTTAAATCCTCATATACGCTAGTATACTGCGGTTTAAAATTTTTGCGCGCCTTGATCTCGAACATTAGCTTCGCTGAGCTCACCGCCAATTGGCGGTTCGGTTCTGAAACAGACTCTCGACTCTATCGACAGACACTAAATAGTGTCCGTCAATAGAGTAAAGTGTCTGGATCAGAATGTTCGGTTGCAAGGCTTGCGATGCCGGGAAATGCGGAGTTTACTCGTGTAAATGAGCAATTTCCCGGCGAGCATAACGCAGCAAACGGACATTATGGACAGACACTAA
>CAYRTD010000152.1:0-8028 GCA_964426915.1 uncultured Bacteroidaceae bacterium
GGGTTTATGGGTTTATGGGTTTATGGGTTTATGGGTTTATGGGTTTATGGGTTTATAGGTTTATGGGGATATGGGTTTATGGGTTTATAGGTTTATGGATTAAAAATCTTTTTAGGCTCCCCTAATCCCTATTCCCCTAAAAATCATGTGAATCCTTTAATCATGCAAATCATGGTTCAGACAGGGTTTGAGGAAGGTTTAATCGTTTAATCGTTTATGGTTTAAAGGTTTATGTGTTTAAAGTGAAAGGTCACACCGATTACCGATTACCAATCACCGATTACCAATCACCGATTACCGATCACCGATCACCGATCACCGATCACCGATCACCGATCACCGATCACCGATTACCGATCACCGATCACCGATCACCGATTACCGATCACCGATCACCGATTACCGATCACCGATCACCGATCACCGATTAAAGGCTGTTCCCACGATATGAACTCTCCAGTGCCATAATTGTTAGTTTATCATGATCTGTACAAAGGATGGTTTTACATGATTTACTGCCTATTACATATCCCTCGCAAACCGGGCAACGCTATTTTCAGAAGCATTTTTATTCCCGGGTTCCTGTTTATGCTCGCATTTATGCTGTCCGCTTGTTCTCTCCGTAAACCCCGTGCGGATCTTCCCCTCAATCCACCTGAATCCTTTTCTGTATCCGGCTCTTTGCAAGTCCCGGAGCGCTGGTGGACCAGTCTGGACGACAGCGCTCTGAATGCTGCAATAGATACCGCCCTGGCTTCAAATTTTACTCTAAAAACTGCCTGGTACCGGCTGAGTGAAGCCCGGGCAGTAGTGGACAGGGAGTCGGCATCTCTGTTACCGGAAATTTTTGCATCCATGCGGGCTGAAACGGGCAGCGGACAAACGGATTTTGAGGTCTATGATAACATGAGCATGGGACTCACAGCAGAGTACGAACTGGATCTCTGGGGACGGATACGCTATGGGATTGAAGGGGAAGAATACCGTATGGAAGCGACTCGTGCTGATTTTCGGGCTGCTGCACTCTCTCTTTCGGCAGAGGTCGCTATTGCATGGTACCGGCTTGCAGAGGCCCGGGCCCAGCTGGAGATTGCAAAAGAACAAACGGAGACCAATGAAAAAATATTGAAGCTTTTAAAAAACCGATTTGGAAACGGACAAATACGCAGTGTGGATATCTTCCGTCAGGAGCAGTTACTGGAGGCATCCCGGGAGAGGGAGATCTTCAGGAAAACACAGATTGGCCTGCTGGAACATCAGCTGGCTATACTCATGGGCCGTCCCCCGGAACAGGAATCTCAGGAAACAGCAGCTAAGTTACCCCCTCTTCCTCCCCTGCCGGAAACGGGGGTACCCATTGAACTTATCAGACGGAGACCCGATGTTCAGTCAGCTTACAACCAGCTACTGGCAGCCGACAGGGATATGGCTGCTGCGATCAGTAACCGTTACCCCAGACTCAGTTTTTCCGCTCAGCTTACTACCCGCGGTGAAAGTGCAGATCAGCTGTTCAAAAGCTGGGCCTATTCCTTTTCGGCAGGTTTGCTTGCTCCCCTGTTTTATGGCGGGGAACTTCAGGCGGAAGTAGACCGCAATGAGGCGGTAAAGAACCGGATCCTGTATGAATACGGTCAGACAGTGCTGGTTTCTTTCCGCGAAGTGGAAGATGCCCTCATAAGAGAAGTGAATCAGCAGGAAAGGATCAACAGCCTCATGAAACAACTTGAGCTTGCAGGGAAAAGCCATAAACAACTCAGAGCGGAGTATTTCAACGGACTGAGCAATTACCTTGATGTACTTACCGCCCTGGAGCAGGAACAACAGCTTCGCCGGGATCTTCTGTCGGCCCGCCTGGAACTTCTGGAATACAGGGTAGCTCTTTACAGGGCGTTGGCCGGAGGATTCGGTCCCGGAGCGGATTATTCCGAACGACGGAAATAGTGGCTGTCGGTAATGTCTGGTCCTGAGCGACCTGCCCCGAGCATTAGTCGATGGGTGTCGGAAGACCGGGGGATTAAAGAATTATGATTGTCGAAGCAGAATTAAAGAATATGAATCAAAAAAGAGAACACAAAGATACTTCATCCCTGAGCCGGAAGAAGAGCCTGCTTATCATTTTTATTATTTTAGCAGTGGCAGGAGGCGTAACCGCCATCATATTCCTTACAGAACCTAAAGCGGTACGTGAAGGCGCAACCCGTGTTACAGCCATGCTTGTTAATGTAACAGAAGTCCGGAGAGACACCTACCGCCCCACGATCAACGCTACCGGAACGGTTCAGGCTGAGCAGGACATTATGCTGAGCCCAAGGGTAAGCGGTGAGGTTATCAGCCGGTCAGAAAATTTCACCCCGGGAGGATATGTGAAAAAAGGTGAGATCCTCCTGCAAATCGACCCGGCCGATTATCAGAATATCCTGGCCCTGAGGAAAAGCGAATTGGAAGAGGCTATTGCTGATCTTAATATTGAAAAAGGCCGTCAGAGAGTTGCCCGTCAGGATTATGCCCTGGTTGACGATTCCCTCGGGGATGATAACAGATCCCTGGTGCTGCGTGAACCACAGTTAAATGCCATAAAAGCCAGGGTGGAATCAGCCCGGGCTTCTGTTGCTCAGGCTGAACTGGAACTAAAAAGAACCACCATAAGAGCTCCTTTCAACGCACACATCCTGAGCCGTAATGTGAACACCGGCTCTCAGGTGGCACCGGGTCAAAACCTGGGGCGGCTGGCAGGGATGGATGTCTATTGGATTGTAGTGAGCCTGCCCCTCTCAAAACTTCCCTGGATATCATTTCCCCGGGAGCCCGGTACCACAGGATCGGAAGTCCTGATCCGGAACCGCACCGCCTGGGAAGAAAAACAGACCCGCACCGGTTATATCTACAAACTCATTGGGGCACTGGAAGATGATACCCGCCTGGCTCGTGTGCTGGTAACTGTGCCGGACCCCCTCTCCCGCTCCCCCTCTTCGGAAGGTCTGCCCCCACTGATCATCGACGCTTTCGTGGAAGTTATTATACAGGCAGATGAAATAAAGGATGTTGTGCGTCTGAGCCGCGATTATACCCGGAAGGATAATACCGTATGGGTTATGGCCGGGGATACGCTCCAGATAAAAGACGTTAGCATAAAATTCCGTGATGCCCATTATGCCTATATCAGTGAAGGACTTGAAGAGGGAGACCAGGTGGTAACCACCAACCTTACAACCGTTGCTGAAGGAGCAAGCCTGCGAACAGAAGAAGACGACGGAACCGGGGAAAACAATGAAAAAGAAGATCAGGATCAGTAGAAAAGCCTACAGATGAACGCAAAGGGACAAAATACCAATTCTTCATATAACAGTTCCGGGCCGCTTGCATTCATGGCCCGCAATTCCATCATTGCAAATTTATTGATGATCATCCTTCTCGGTGGGGGAGCATGGACCATGGTGACTATACAGAAGGAAGTATTTCCCAGGTTCCAGCTGGATATTGTGGAAGTGAGCGTGGTATACCCCGGGGCAGCCCCCGAAGAAGTGGAAAGAGGAATACTGATGCCCGTGGAAGAAGCAATAAGAGGAGTCCAGGGAATAAGGGAAATTTCCTCTACAGCCTATGAAGGATCGGGAAATGTACAAATCGAACTGGTTGCCAATGTAAACAGGATGAAGGCATTTCAGGATATCGATCAGGCAGTGAACCGGATCCGGACCTTCCCCGACGATATTGAAGAACCCGAAGTAACACTTCAGGCTCAGCAACGGGATGTTATGGAGATCGGAATATATGGGGATGTGGATATATGGACCCTGAGAAAACTCGCAGAACAATTGCGTGACCAGCTTCTCAATGAAGAAGGCATTACGCAGGTGGAGATAGGAAATGTACCGGATTACATGACCCATGTTGAGGTCCCTGGACATAAACTGCGTGAATACAATCTCACCCTTGAGGAGCTGGCCCGTATTATTGTCAGTTCGAGTGAAGATATTCCGGCCGGTGCGGTGGAAACAAAATCGGGTGAAATTCTCCTCCGCATGAAGGAAAGAAAACAGTGGGCACAAGAATTTGCAAATATTGAAGTGATCCCTTCGGAATCGGGAAGTCCGGTCAGGCTGGAACAAATAGCTGAAATAAGCGACGGATTCGAGGAAACGGGTTTTCATGGACAGTTCAACCGCCAGCCTTCTGTTGAACTTCAGATTTTCCGGATTGGCGATCAGTCTCCCCTTGAAATTGCCTCTTCAGTACAAAACATTCTGGATGATTTTGAAAGCTCACTCCCGCCGGAAGTTAAGGTGCGGATTGACAGCAACAGGGCGGAAGATTACGAAGAACGCCTGTCCCTGCTTACAGAAAACGGCATTCTTGCCATTATCATCGTCCTTTTCATCCTGACCCTCTTTCTCGAATATCACCTTGCCTTCTGGGTGATGATGGGGATGGCAATCTCATTTATCGGGGGCATAATTTTTCTATCATTTATCGGTGTCAGCATCAATATGATATCTATGTTCGGATTCCTTGTAGCCCTGGGTATAGTAGTAGATGATGCCATTGTGGTAGGAGAAAATATTTATGAATACAGGCAACAGGGTATGGGGGCCCTGGAGGCCGCCATAAAAGGGGTGCGGGAAATAGCAAACCCGGTTATCTTCAGTATTCTCACAAATATTATTGCCTTTATTCCCCTGCTTTTCATTCCGGGTACTACCGGTAAATTCTGGTGGCCCTTACCGGCGGTGGTAATCGTAATTCTTATAGTTTCACTTTTCGAAGCCCTGTTTATCCTTCCCGCCCACCTGGCACACAGGCGTGGAAAGAAAAGCTTCAGGATAGGTCAATATATCACAAAAATCCAGCAGGCTTTTGCCAAAAAGTTTCAGTATTTTGTTGATCACTATTACCATGTATTTCTGGACATCTGCCTTCGCCACCGCTATATTACCCTCAGTGTGGCAATTGCCACTTTGCTTATGGTAGGAGGCTATGGTTATAGCGACCATATGGGGATCATCATGATGCCGGAGGTTGCCGCAGATGAGATCGAAGCAGGGGTTAGGCTCCCGGTTGGCACAACTACTGAACAAGCAGCAAAGGTGGCAAATGAGATTACTGAATCCACCCATCGTATGTTCGAAAAACATAATCTTTTTGAGGTAGCGGAAGGGATCAAAACCAATGTAAGGGGACAGAGTTTCATTGATGTGGAGATCGTTATGAAGCCACCTGACGAACGGGACATGACAGCCCGGGAACTCATTGAACTCTGGCGCGTTGAAATTGGCGATATTGAAGGCGTAGATCAAATCACCTTTGAAGCAGAGCGGGGCCCGGGTGGGTGGCAGCAGGATATCAGCGTTGACCTGAGTCATAGCGACATAAATGTGCTGGAAAAAGCAAGCAAAGATTTTTTTGCTGAAGTGGAAGCTTTTGAAGCAACGCGTGATGTGAATGATAATTATAATAAAGGGAAAATGCAGTATGATTTTAAACTGCTTCCGGAGGGCCGGAACCTGGGGCTTACACCGACTGAAGTAGGACGACAGATCCGCAATGCCTTTTACGGCGCACTGGCCATGAGACAGCTACGAGGGGTCAATGAGATAGAAGTAAGAGTGAAATTCCCTCTCGAAGAGCGACGTGATCTCCATAACCTGGAAGAAATGATCATCCGCACCCCTGGCGGAATGGAAGTTCCCCTACTCGATGTGGCGACCCTTTCTGAAGGAGAAGCCTTCACCTCCATTTACCGCCGGAACGGCCGAAGGGTAATAACCGTGGGAATGGATGTGGAACCTGCAAATGCAGTCTCGAGAGTCCTGGAATCAATAAAAAAGGAAGTGCTTCCCCAGCTTAAAAACCACTATCCCGGTATTACATGGAGTTTTCAGGGAAGCCAGGCTGAAATGAGGAGGTCGACCGAAGCCCTTTGGGGTGGCTTTGCCCTGGCACTCCTCATCATTTATGCCCTTCTGGCAATCGCATTCAACAATTATTTCCAGCCGCTGATCGTATTGATGGCCATACCCTTCGGACTCGTGGGTGCAGTGATCGGACATATTCTCCTGGGATATGATTTATCCCTCATTAGCCTTATGGGAGTTATTGCCCTCTCCGGTGTGGTTGTCAACGATTCCCTTATTATGATCGACCATGCCAATAAACACCGTGGCAATAAATCCGCCTTCGAAGCCATTCACGAAGCCGGCATCCGCCGTTTCCGGCCCATCATCCTTACCACGCTCACCACTTTCGGCGGACTCACCCCCATCATCCTTGAAACCTCCCGCCAGGCATACTACCTCATCCCCATGGCAATTTCCCTGGGATTCGGGATTATTTTCGCCACAGGGATCATTCTGGTGATTGTGCCGAGTTTGTATATGGTTTTGGAGGATGTGGGCAGGCTTGTGAAAAGGTGAGTGGGTTTGATAAAATAAATTTATTTTTCCCCTGTCGTGGATTTTCAGTAATTATAAAAATTCTCATATCCGATCCCAAAATCAAACCTCCCGTATGAAATGGCAATAGGTTCCCCATTCAGGAATGTTTTTAACTGAAAGTATCCTGAAACAATCGTTCGCGTGAGCTCTTCATCTACATATAATAGTTGTACTCTTTCAAACTTAAGTTCTCCTTCAATCAATTCCAGCTTCTGATTATGATCTCCCATTTTCAGAAATACCTGCCTGCCGCTTTCTTTCAGATTTATGGTAGTATTATTCAATTCGGTAAGATCATAATGGGAAGCAGGTGAATACCCATTAACAGAGAACTTAAGATCTACTTCCTGCCCATCCATTCTGCCCCGAAGGTTCATATGCAGAACGTCGGGATTCACTATGATTTTTACCGGCAGGTCATGATTAGTAGAGACAAAAGGCCTTCGATCAATATAGGCTCCAAAAGTATTGTAACCCCATTCAGAGTAAATAGGCAGTCCGGGGTAATAAGAATCTTCAATAAAAACGGTTTGTGATAATTCAAAGTCATCCATCTTTTCACAGGAAAAAAACAGAAAAGAAAAAATAAGGCTGAAAAATATTGATATATATGATTTCATGGCTTGGATTTTAATGGGATCTGTTAATGGGAAAATGAACTGAAAACTTAAATCCGGAGTAATAATCTACTTCCGTAAGAACAAAATTGTCTTTACTGAGGAAAGGTGAAGGAACAAATACCTCGAAGGTATATTCAGGACTGCCGGGCCTGGCTATTTTCAATCCGATAGCACCATAAAGGCTGGAATACAATTTATTTGGAGCATTTCCAATCTGGTCAAGAATCTCATCTTCATATTCTTCCATAGACTCTTCCTGAAAGCCTATATTTCGTTTTGCCTGAATATTCAGGAGGCTCACCTCTGCCCCTGCCCTGCCAAATAATCCGATATTCTTATATTCGAAGGGAACAAATCTAACTTCTAAGGGGATGGTAATGAAATTAGCAGATTCTTCCAAATATTTTACACGGGTAAATTTTGTATCACTATCGATCATTGAATATCTCAGGTAAAAGAAGTCTGCCCGGTTTGAACTGTATCCTGTAATCTCACTTCGAAAGTCAGTATAACGAAGACCAGAGGAAAAACCCATATTTATTTTCTGATTGAAATACTCCCATTTTGCCGCTAAAACAACTCCAAAGGTTTCGGAATATACATGCCCGTTACTAACCTGATCTACATAGTATGAGCTGATATTTTGTCTGATTGCAATATTTTCCCTGATACTTCCCCCAGGGTAGATCATCCCCCCTTCGATGTGAATAAAGCTTTGCCAGTTCCTTGCTTCGGAAGCCGGCAAATCCTGGGAATTCAACTGGGAAAATAAGATGAAAAGAAACAAGAAGCCCGGTAATATTTTTTTCATAGCTTACTGTGGGTTTAGATGGTTTAAGAATGAAAAATATTTTATAAGATGTGATATTTGCATTAAGGGTTGCTTTACTTATTGAAGTATTCTCACTCTCACTCTCATTCTCATTCTCCTTTCACCTTCTCCTTAGACTCATTCTATATTATCCTTTATCCTCCCA
>CAYRTD010000152.1:8128-9374 GCA_964426915.1 uncultured Bacteroidaceae bacterium
TGGTCGTTCGAAGAACTCGGAGAAGGTCATTCGTCTGCGGTAGTTTCAGGTGATTTTATCTATGTCACGGGCATGATAGATGAAATGGGATATCTTTTTAAGCTGGATAATAAAGGTGACCTGGTTTATAAAAAAGCCTACAGTCCTGAGTTTGTGGAAAGCTATTATGGAACAAGAGGTTCTCCTGTGGTAGTGGGCGACAGGATCTATCTGGTTTCTTCCTATGGCAAATTACATTGTATGAACGAATCTGACGGAAAGATCATATGGACCCTTGACATGGTAGAAGATTATGGTGGAGAAACTATCCGATGGGGCTATAATGAAACTCCTGTTGTAGATGGGCACGTGATCTACTGTACTCCCGGTGGAAAAAATCATAATGTAATTGCACTTAACCGTCATAACGGAAAATTAATGTGGAGCTGTCCCGGAAAAAGTGAATTATCAGCCTATTGCACACCCCTTCTTTTTGATCATAAAGGCAGAAAGATTCTATCTACGCATACTGAATCTCATCTTTTAGGCATCGATGCTAAGACGGGAAAATTACTCTGGTCTTATCCTCATCCTAACAAATGGTCTGTTCATGCTAATACTCCCATCTATAAAGACGGTGGATTATTCTATTTCAGCGGTTATGGCAAGGGATCAGGGAAACTTCTTTTAAATGAAGATGGAAGCAAAATCGAAACCGCCTGGGAAAACCAGAGCATGGATAGCCGCATGGGTGGTGCAGTGCTGGTGGATGGCTATATTTATGGCTCGGGCGACAAGAACCGGGACTGGAAATGCATTGACTGGGAAAGTGGTAATAACACCTGGACATCTTCTGAGATTGCCAAAGGAAATGTAATATCTGCGGATGGCAAATTGTTCTGCTACAGCGAAAGAGGTGAACTTGCACTTGCCGGTGCCACTCCTGATGAATTCAGACTGGTATCAAAAACCAGGGTACAAAAAGGTTCGGGACAACACTGGGCCCACATTATGATCAATGACGGAGTTCTTTACCTCAGACATGGAAATGCGCTGGTTGCTTATAAAGTAAAATAGAGTCTGTCAAAAAATCAGGTGTCTGGATCATAATGTTCGAGATCAAGGCTTGCGACCGCGTGTCGCTGAAGCTTTAGCGGAGGCACAAGCCCCAAAAAGCGCAGTTTACTCTTATAAATGAGCATTTTTGGGGCGAGCATAACGCAGAACCGAGTGATAACGAGCTCACGAATACCGCTAAAATTAACCC
>CAYRTD010000153.1:0-9316 GCA_964426915.1 uncultured Bacteroidaceae bacterium
GTTCGACTCTTGAAAAAAATGTTTAAACTGAAATTCGTGATAAACTCACGCTAGGTTTTTTCTTTATCATTATAGGAGATATTAACTTTGTTGCCCAGATCATTTCCATGTTTTTCATGGTTACCTATGGTGCCATCTGCCTGATATCACTACTGGAGCATTTTGCCGCAGACCCTTCTTACAGACCCACCTTTAAATCAAAATGGTACTTTTCCCTTGTAGGTGGAGTATTTTCCATATGGTTAATGTTCAAAATGAATATGCCTTATGCCATACTTTCTCTTGGAATTATGACAGGGATATATTTTATGGTGAATTCCTACCGAAGGGAGAAAAAAGGATTGGAGAAATTGTTCCGGGGAGTTATTTTCCAGTTGAGCAGGCAGTTGCAGATCATTGCTCAGCAGGCAGACAAAGAAGATCTTGATAAATACTGGAGACCTTTCGCTATTTGCGTTACCAAGGACACCTTTGTACGCAGATCCGCATTCGATCTTTTGCGATGGATCTCCTTTAAATATGGTTTTGGTACCTATATCCACTTTATAGAAGGAGTTCTTTCAGATAAAACCAACCGGAAATCAAAAGAAGTACTGAACCGTCTTATCAATCTTTCCTCAAGTTCGAAAAGTCGTCTTTATCTCGACACTATCATAAGCCCGTCATATACCTCAGCTATTGCCCAGGTTATACAGCTTTCCGGCATCTCAGGTAAGGGAAATAATATGATCCTTTTTGAATTTTCAAGTGCCCAGCCCGATAGTATCAATGATGCATTAAAAACCCATAATCTATTGCTTTCAACCGGATTTGACATTTGTGTCTTACATACCTCTTACAAAGGATTTGGTGAGAAAAAACAGATTCATATCTGGATTACTTCGGCCGATTATGATAATGTCAATATGCTGATCCTGCTCGGATATATCATCCTCGGGCATCCTGACTGGAAAAAGGGATACATCAAGATCAATGCACTATACCAATCTCAGGATATTGAAAGAAAGAGAAAAGACCTTCTTGAACTGATCCGCTCGGGAAGGATACCGATTTCTGCCAATAACATCAATTTCATCCCGATGGAAGAAACGCAATCGAAGGAACAGATCATTGTCAAAAAATCACTCGATGCAGATCTTGCGATTGTGGGTTTCCGTTACGAAAGGATAAGAACCGAGGGGGCAAAAATATTTACAGGTTACGAGGATCTTTGCAATACCCTGTTCGTAAGTTCTAATAAGGAAAAAAATCTCACGGAAGAAGAATAGATAAGAAAATTCTTCTTTCATCTTCATATTTACTCTTATCTTTGACCAAAAGAAAATAAATAATGGAAAGAATAGCACTTTTCCCCGGTTCTTTCGACCCTTTTACAATTGGCCATCAGTCAATCGTAAATCGAGCCCTCCCTTTATTTGATAAGATCATTGTTGCCATCGGACACAATACGGGAAAAAAATCGTACCTGAGTCTTGAAAACAGGTTAAGACTTATCGGGGATGTTTTTGAAGAAAATCAAAAAATAGAGGTGCATCAATATCAGGGTATGACCGTTGATTTTTGTACGAAAATGAATGCACGATATATTCTGAGGGGGTTGAGAACAGCCGCCGATTTTGAATATGAAAGAGCTATTGGGCAGATCAACAAAGCCATGAAACCTGAAATTGAATCGGTTTTCCTTCTCACTGCTCCGGAATACACACCGGTTAATTCAACAATAGTAAGAGATATACTTATCCATGGTGGAGATGCCAGTGGTTTCCTCCCCTCCGGGATTGATATTACCAAATACATTTCCGATGAGTAAAAAATTATACGTCTTTTTTTCCGTACTCTTTCTTATAGCCAGCCTTTTATCTTCCAAGGCTCAGATAAATAATTATACAAATCCGGAGGAAATACTTATATATGAATACCAGGAACCTTTTTTTGAGATACCATTTTACACCGATACACTGAAAACTGGGGATTCTACTTTTCTTTTTTCACAAAACACTCCTGAAACACGTTGTTACTATTTTAATTATGGGCCCCTGCGTTGTCACTTTTTTGCTGAACCCGGCAAGGAATATGAAATATCGCTCCCCGATCTATCCAGGATAGATGAGGGTTGGAAAAAGGATCAGTATTTCACTCTCCTGCCCCACCATGTTGAAGTGAATATATCCAGTACCGGCCAGAACGGATTTAATCTCAATAAAGGCATACGGCAGTTTGATGCAGAATTTGATCCCTTTCTCTCAAAGCAAAGTCTCAGGTATTTTAAGCCCCGGTATGCACGTGCAAAGCTCGATTCCTTTATAAGGGAAAATTATACAACTGATACACTGGAATCAGAATATTTACATCAGTATAAAAGATATAAGAAAGCCATACTGTATTATCATCTTAAACAACAAAACTACGACACCCTCATCAATAATTATCTCAGCGGAGAAGCTGTGCGTTTTGAATTACCCCCCTACAGGATCTTTTTTTCCCTGATATTGGATAATTATTTTGATTATTTGCGCCGGAAAGATCAATTCGAAAGGATTTATTCAGAATTTACACGGCTTTCAACAAATTATCTCCGTGAATATTTAAATAATGACCCCTTGCTGAAAAATGATACCATACTGGAACTCGTTTTACTCAAAGAATGCTATAATGCCTTTTACTCAGATAGAATGGATAAAAAAAGGCTGATAGAATTTACCGACAGCCTGCAACAGAATACCGAGATTGATATAATTGGTGTGACGGCAAAGGAACTAATAAAAAAATTCACCTATCTCCGTCCAGGATTTGCAGCCCCGGAATTCTCTGCAAAAGATACAAAAGGTGACAGCATTGTTTTATCAGGCAAACATGATAAGCTGATATATATCGGATTCTGTGATCTCAACAGTATACAGTGTCTGCAGGAAATTGAATACCTTAAATATCTCAGTAAAAAACATGGTAAATTTATCCGGATCCTTACTGTCTTAAAATCCCCGGAAAAATCGCAATTACAAAAACTGTCAGAGGCTGCTAATGAAAACTGGAGTATTATATCCTGGAAAGAACACGAAGAAATTCCCGAATTATTCGATGTAAAAGCCCTCCCGGTCTTTTATCTGATAGATAAAAATGGAGAAATGCTCAGAAGTCCGGCTCCTAATCCTTCAGAGAATTTTGAATATAAGTTGTTTGAGATACTCCGGTCCAAAGGTCTTGTTTAGTGCCTGTCAATAGAGTAAAGTGTCTGGATTATAACCGAATCCGCCAAAGGGCGGTGAGCTCAGCGAAGCTAATGTTCAGGATCAAGGCTTGCGACAGCGTGCGGAGGCTCAAGCCGGAAAAAGCGGAGTTTACTCGTGTAAATGAGCATTTTTCCGGCGAGCATAACGCAGATAGCGGACTTTATGGACAAACACTATTTAGTGTTTCAATCCTGCGCTATTAAGCACATCAATAATAGAAGCATAAGTATTATCAAAAATCAAATCCAATTCTGAAGGTTTCAGCCATTTTATTTCTGTAATATCTTCTTCTTCCTGAGGAGATGCGCTGTTGTCTCCATGATATCTCATTTCAAACCAGACGGTCTTCTTTAGTATTTTTTCATTGCCGATCTTATAGGTATGATAGGTTTCTGCGATCATCCTGCCGTTGGTGAGTTCAGTGATCCCACATTCCTCTTTAACTTCCCTGAGAGCTGTTTCTTCCATTGTTTCTCCTTCATCTACTTTTCCTTTCGGAAGGTCCCAGTTTCCTCTTCGCTTAATAAAAAGAAATTGTTCTTTATCGTTCTTTACCAGGCCGCCGCCAGCTTCAATCGTCCGGAATGTGGAGGAAAATTCTTTCCACAGGTAATCGAGGTCAATATGGTACAGAAAAAAATCTTTTACCTCCTCCAAATCATAAAATATATCAACCAGAGCGTGTAATGCTCTCGTTGATTCATATTTATAGATTAATCCGGTATTCCTTCTGATACATTCATGGAAGTCATCAGTAAAAAAAACTGTTCGATCCTTAAAAAAAACTTTATACATTTGTCGAATATGAAATCAAAAAAGGAGATTGCCCGGTTATTGCTGCAAAGTAAAGCAATAAAATTAGAACCCGCAAACCCTTTCACCTGGGCTTCCGGTTGGAAGTCTCCTATATATTGTGACAATAGAAAAACGCTCTCATTTCCGGAGATCAGAACTATCATTCGTGATAAATTTAAAGAACTCATTCAAAAAGAGATCGGAGATCCGGATGTTATAGCCGGGGTTGCTACAGGAGCTATTGCCCAGGCAGCGCTGGTTGCCGATGCTATGAATCTGCCCATGGTATATGTACGTTCTTCAGCAAAATCTCATGGACTCGAAAACCTTATTGAAGGTGTCTTCGAACCGGGACAAAAGATTGTTGTGGTCGAAGATCTTGTTTCTACAGGCGGAAGCAGTCTCAAAGCTGTAGAAGCCCTGAGAAAAGCCGGGGCAGATGTAGCAGGTATGGTAGCCATATTTACATATGGTTTTGATGTTAGTCATGAGAATTTTAAAAATTACAGCTGTAATTTATTTACATTGAGTAATTATGACAGTCTTCTGGAAACAGCTCTTGAAGAGAATTATATAGATAAGAATCATATTGAAATATTAAAAAACTGGCGAAAAGATCCTGAAAACTGGGGAAAATAAATTATGACGAAAATTGAAAGTAAAGTAACAAAATCGGAGGTTAGCAGTGATAAACTTTTCACATTCGTAACCAATTTCAAAAACTTTGAAGAACTCCTGCCTTCCGACAAAGTCAGGAACTGGCAGGCTGAAGAGGATTCATGTTCATTCACCATAGATGGAATTGGAAGTGCAGGTCTCAGGATCATCGAAAAAGAACCCAACAATCTTGTTAAAATAACTTCAGAGGGAAGCACTCCCGTGAATTTCCTAATGTGGATACAATTAAAAGAAGCTGAGGCAAATGATACGAGAATTAAAATCACTATTGATCCACAGATCAATATGATGATGATGACCATGGTCAAAAAGCCGCTCAAACAATTCGTCGATATGCTGGCTGAAAGGATGAGTACTCTGGAATTATGACATCACGAATGACACCTCACCGAAAGCATATCGCCTGACCTCACCGGAAGCAGTTTCCAGCAGCAGATGCCCATCTTCTTCTACGTCGGTAATTTTCGCTTCAAAAATTTCCTCTCCACAACGATATAATGCATTTTCGGAATACCGGAATATTTTCGGATCATAACTTCTTCGTATCCGGTCAAAATCTCTTCGATCAAGTATCTCTATCCAGTGACTTAAGCGCCTGAGAATAAAATCAAGAGCATCTTCCGGGCTGCATTCCCTGCCACTTTCAGTTTTAATACTGCCTGCCGCCGGCCTGGGGTGGAAGTCCGGAAATTCAGTCTGATTGAGGTTAACTCCTGCACCCACAATGCTTTTAGCGATGGTGTTTCCAAAAAAAGTGTTTTCTATTAGAATTCCGGCAATTTTCTTATTGTTGCAGAGAATATCATTCGGCCATTTGATGGTAACATCAGGAAGAAAACTCCTTGAAAATTCCGCAATAGCAATAGAAGCTGTTCTTGATATATAGAAACTCTCCTGCGGTCTGAGAAAGGCAGGTTCGAAGCCCAGAGAAAAAAGAAGATTTCTATTTTTCTCACTGATCCAGTTGTTATTACCCTGGCCTCTGCCCCTTGTCTGATAGGATGCCATTACACAAACAGGCATTTTCAATGCAGAAAAATTTTTCAGAATGTAACTATTTGTTGAATCTACTTCATCAAGGTAAATTTTCTTTATCATATGCTTTTTCATCTTTATCAGATTAATTCACAGGGTTAATTTACTCATTCAATGTTAAATCAGTAAGACTATGATTTTGGTTTTCAGAATCATTTAGTCGAACTGATCTCAAGCGATAGCCGAGGGTTCTCAGTGATTTTATTGCTTTCCCGAAGTACCGGTAAGCTCGTTTTCACTCGGTTCCGCGTCGCTGAAGAATAAACTATGAATATACATTTTGCAGATCATGGAAAATTTTCCCGGGCCAAACTATGTAAATTACTTAATGTGAAAAAAAATACCCCGGCTCTGACATGGCCCGGATCATATAAAAAATGTACATTATCAATATAAAACAAGTCAGTTTGTCATGATCGGCACAAATTTTGACAGTCATTGTGTATAAATTATGCTCTAAACATCATAAGAAATAAAAATGCCTGATTATTCCACTTTTGGCAAAGACCTTAAACTGAATTTAATTACCTTTGCATCAAAGATAAGAGATTGCGAATGAAAAAAAATACAGAAGAAAAAGAAGATTTACTACTTAATGTTATTATAGACTCCATAAAAAACAAAAAAGGCAAGGAAATTGTTAGTATTGACCTTAGAACAATAGAGAATTCCGTTTGCGATTATTTTGTTATTTGCCATGCTGATTCGACCACCCAGGTAGCCGCAATTGCGGAAGAAATCAGAAAAAAAACAAAAGAGAAGGCAAACCAGTCTGCTAATCATATTGAAGGGACTTCAAATAGTCAGTGGATATTGCTTGATTACATGCAGATTGTCGTACATGTTTTTCTAACGGAATATCGCCGTTTTTATCATCTTGAAGAATTATGGGCAGATGGAGCATTAACTGTACATGAAGATTAATGAACAAAGATTAAAATGAACGAAAACAGAAACAGAAATATAAAACCAGATTCCGGTGACAATAAAAAACCAGAAGGTCCTCAGAAGCCGAAACTCGGAGGTTATTGGATATATATATTAATTGCCGTAGCTTTTTTAAGTCTGCAGTTTTTTAATTTCGGTGATTCGGTAGATGAGATCGGCCAGGTTAAGTTGGAAAAACTTATCAGGGATGGCGCAATTTCAAAAATTGTTGTTGTCAACAAGGAACATGCAGAGATCTATCTGGAATCGAATTCAGGCACCACCAGCGATGGTACGGATGGAGATACAGGTTTTGGGAGTTTATCCCAGCCCAATCCGGACTACATCTTTAATTTTCTCTCTCCGGAAGAATTCAGTAGATGGAGATATGAACTGGAAAGAGAGTTAGGATCAGAGAATTTCCCTGAATTTACCACGGTTACAAGAAACAATTATTTTGGTGAGATATTAGGCTGGGTTATCCCTATCATACTGCTTGTAGCTATCTGGTTGTTTATCTTCAGAAGAATGAGCGGCGGAGCTGCAGGAGGTGCAGGTAATATTTTTAGTGTAGGGAAGTCAAAGGCACAAATATTTGATAAAAACATCCACGTTAAAACTGATTTTAAGGATGTAGCAGGACTCGAAGAAGCTAAGGTAGAAATCAAAGAAATTGTGGATTTTTTGAAAAACCCGAAAAAATATACCGATCTCGGAGGTAAAATTCCAAAAGGGGCATTGCTAGTTGGCCCTCCCGGAACCGGCAAAACACTTCTGGCAAAAGCAGTAGCAGGGGAAGCAAATGTTCCGTTTTTCTCGATCTCGGGATCCGATTTCGTAGAAATGTTCGTTGGGGTTGGTGCTTCCAGAGTTCGTGACCTTTTCAAGCAGGCGAAAGAAAAAGCTCCCTGTATTGTATTTATCGATGAAATTGATGCTGTAGGCAGAGCCCGTGGACGTAATCCTAACATGGGAGCTAATGATGAAAGAGAAAATACTCTCAATCAGCTACTGACTGAAATGGATGGTTTTGGCACTAACAGTGGCGTAATAATTTTAGCAGCCACCAATCGTGCAGACGTTCTGGATAAAGCGCTTTTGAGGGCAGGACGATTCGACAGGCAAATAAACGTTGAGTTACCCGACCTAAATGAGCGAAGGGAAATATTTAAGGTCCATATGAGACCTCTCAAGGTTGACAAAAGTATAGATGTTGAATTTCTGGCAAAGCAAACACCGGGTTTTTCCGGTGCTGATATTGCCAATGTGTGTAACGAATCAGCCCTGATAGCCGCAAGAAGTGATAAAAGAAAAATTGGACGCCAGGACTTTCTGGATGCCATTGACAGGATCATCGGAGGTCTGGAGAAAAAGAATAAGATCATTTCCGCACTTGAGAAGAAGACCATTGCATATCATGAGGCCGGGCATGCTACAATAAGCTGGCTGCTCCCTTATGCAAATCCGCTTGTGAAGGTCACCATTATTCCGAGGGGGAAAGCGCTGGGCGCAGCCTGGTATCTGCCTGAAGAAAGACAGATAACAACAACAGAACAATTACTTGATGAAATGTGCTCAGCACTTGGCGGACGTGCCTCTGAGGAAATCAATTTTAAGAAAATTTCAACAGGAGCACTTAATGACCTGGAAAGAGTAACAAAACAGGCTTTTGCTATGATCTCTTATTTTGGTATGAGTAAGGAAATTGGCAATTTGAGTTTCTATGACTCCACCGGTCAGAATGAATATTCCTTCACTAAACCATACTCTGAAAAAACAGCAGAAGCTATCGACCATGAAGTGAAATCTCTCGTTGAATCGGAATATAACAGAGCAAAAAAGATCCTGAGTGATAACAGTAAAGGACTTACGGAACTCGCCGAAAAACTGCTTGATAAAGAGGTCATTTTCAGTGAAGATCTGGAAAAAATATTTGGCCCCCGTAATGCCAAAACAGGGGAGGTAGATCTTCAGAAGTCGCCGAATAAACGGACAGTTAGAAAAAAAACGCCTGCAGCAAAAAAGACAAATAACAACAAACCTAAGTCTAAAGAACAGGAAAAGTCCAGGGATTCAGAAAAAGCTAAGAATACAGAAGAAAAACCTTAGGAAAACAAGAGTGTTTGCAAGAAACAACAGCTATTATGCCTGTTGTTTTTTAATGAATAAAAAAATCAATGAATAAATCCCGGTCTGTTGAAAACTCATACTACCGGTAATTACAAAAACGAATCCCGACTAAACAAAGTAGTCATTAATTTCAGGTATGATTGGTGATAAGGTGATAGTATACACAAGCAACAAGGCTTATGAAATTGAGTTACTCAAGAAATATCTTGCGGATCATGATATCATTTCTTTTTCGATCAATAAACAGGACTCCAGCTACCATTTTGGGGAAATTGAACTGTATGTTGAAAAAGACCATGCTATCCGGGCAAAAAGATTAATTAGTGTCTGTCCATAATGTCCGATATCTGCGTTATGCTCGCCGGAAAAATGCTCATTTACACGAGTAAACTCCGCTTTTTCCGGCTTGTGCCTCCGCACGCTGTCGCTGAAGCTTTCCGCGAGCGTAGAAGCTCTGCGGAGACGCTAGCGTAGGCGCCTAAAGCTTCAGCGACACGCGGTCGCAAGCCTTGATCTCGAAC
>CAYRTD010000154.1:0-9260 GCA_964426915.1 uncultured Bacteroidaceae bacterium
ACATTCTGTTCCGATAGCTATCGGAACAGACTCTCGACTCTATTGACAAGCACTAAATAGTGTCCTTCAATAGAGTCAATTTATATTATTTATCAGCAACAAAATTGCACTTCAATTTAAACAGAGTGAAGGAATCCTGAGCCCCAACCATAATCATTAGCACAGGGTTCAGCCTTTGAGTGTTCGCAACCTTGATATCTATAATGAAAATGATAAACATGTTCAAGCTTTTCGGTTTTTAAAGTAACTTTATGGAAATTTTTCCGTTATTAACATAATTCATAATCGTTGAAAAATGGCAGGTTTAAAATTTGCTCTCGGATTTATACCCAAAACAGATAAGGTTGAAAAAACCGATGACAAACTTCGTGAGGAATATAAAAAATTCAGGGAGTTTGAGAATTCCCAAGAATTGAAACATTTCAGGGAACTTGAGAAAGAGGTTAATTCCGAGGATTTCGCTTTCCGGAAAAAAGAAATACACAGAAAAAAATACCGGGATACCGAACAATATGAAAAGGAACAGGAATACAAAAAGCTTGAGAAATCGAAAGCCATTAAAACCTATTTTAAGGTAAAAGATTCTCAGAAACTTGAGCAATATAATGCCTTTCAGACATCCGATCTGAAAAAAAGGCTGGATGAACTGGCTACATTTGCAAAATCGGACGAACTGGCAAAAGCCAAAGCAAAGTTATCTCCCAGAGAATTTAAAAAATCCGAAGAAGCAGCCAAAGAAAAAGAATACATTCAACTTGCCAGAAGTCCGCGTGTAAAAAAGAACAGGAAATTCGAAAACTCCTCTGCATTTAAGGAATATCAAAGAGTAAAAGAATCTGATATTTTAAAAAGATATAAGGAATTAAAAGAATATGTGAATACGGAAAAGTTCAAAGAATATAAAAATTACATGAGACTTTCCGGTAAAAAGAAGTACGAGCTTTCAGAAGAATATAAAAAAGAGGTTGAGTATAAGGAATTAAAAGATTCGCAGAAATTTCAGTGGTACTTTAAGTTAAAAAAGAAATATCCATTCGGCGAAATCGAAAAATGGGACCTTGTTTTTGAAGATGATTTCAAATCCGGCCGGATCGATAATTCCAGATGGATGTGCCGCTATATCAATGGCGACAAACTGATCAACAAACCCTATGTGCTGGAGGACGATATCCATGCCTTTACTGATGGGAAAAATATAGAAACTAGTGCAGATAAACTTTCCATAATCACCCGGCAGGAAAAGGGAAAAAGCATGACCTGGAGCACCATGACGGGTTTCACGGAAAAAGAATTTGATTACACTTCCGATCTTGTCAGCTCAGCAAAGGGTTTTACCACAAAATACGGACTTATCAAAGCCAAGGTGAAAATTTCGGATTCAGGTGTTACCCAGGCCTTTTCTTTAATGGCCGACCAGATCCTTCCTCATATAGATGTATTCAAATATCAGAAGAATCGCATAATTGCGGGGAATTTTTGGAAAAACGGTGATAAACAGGGATTCTCAAAATCGCTTGATAAAACCCGGGGCAAAAATTATACAAAAGATTATTTTATTTATTCTCTCGAATGGTCACCTGAAAAGCTTGTCTGGAAGATCAACGATGTAACCTTCAAAGAACAGAAACAGGGAATCCCCCAAACCGATATGCACCTTGTTTTCAATGCAAGCCTGAAAAAAGATGCCAAACTCACCGGGCTACCTTCAAAAATGAAGATAGACTGGGTTCGGGTTTATCAGAAGAAAGAAACAGCCTCATAGCACAGTTTAATTTCCCTGCAAAAAGGGATAGGTAAAAACGTCAAATACGGAACTATCAGCATAGTATACCTCATTTTCTGTAAACAAAAAATCCTCATAGCGAAACCAGCCGATTCCTGAATTGGTCAACCTTACAAATTCTTTAACCTGCGGAAAGTCCTCCTTTAAACGAGGAGCCATAGGAAAAGGACATACATTCCAGTTAAAAGCATCATCAGGTTCTGAAATACGTGATCCAATCCTGTAAATGTTTTCATGATTTTCGTGAAACCTGTCATAACTCAGTTCATCAATAATATACATGAGCAACAATAAACTTGCAGATATACCGATAATGAGTCCTCCTATGTTAATAATATTATACAGAAAATCTCTTCGCAGATTCCGGAATGATATAATGATAAAATTTCTGAACATAAACGAAGGTATTTTAGAAAGTATGGATTATTCGATCTGAAAGTTAGCTTTTTTCTGAATTATTTTTTTTTAAATTGCGGAAAAAACAAAGAAAATTAAAATAATTCTATTTTTTATGGCTCGTGAATAAAGGGATTTCTAAAACCCTTTTAGCAATGGATTTCAGGCAAAATACTACCTTTGTATATTAGGTAATTATATCTGTCAGTTCTACCGGAAAAGCTTATCCTTAAAAAGTGATTGAACCCTATCTGAGTGAGTTTTCTGCAGAGTTCCTAGGGGAGCCTAAGCTACCAAGTTGAATAAGTAAAAAAAATCAAACGCTAATGAATAATGAATGAAAAAGAATTCCTAAATAATTTATTTGATGAATTATTTCCTATAATGCGAAGTATCACAGGCCCAGGTCTTGAGGAATCAATTAAAATTTTTACCAAATCTTTACAGACAATTTTAGCACCATTTCACCCCTGTATAAGCGATTTTGTTAAAACGTAGAATCAAAAAGGCTCTCACATGTATAGTTCATTATCCTTTTTTAACTGCCAGAATTTTTACCTAAATTGCAGGAAACAGGGAATTCTGATTTTAATAATACCCACCGCAAAAGTTTATGAATATGAACAGTAAAGCCCTTACCCTTGTTGTTTTTGCTTTTCTTAATTTAAATTTATTCAGCCAGGACAGAATCACAGGAAAAAATTTCGCCACCCGTTCCGAGGTAATTGCCCAGAATGGCATGGTTGCCACCAGCCAGCCACTTGCTACACAAATAGCAATAGATATTCTGAAAAACGGAGGTAACGCGGTAGATGCTGCCATTGCAGCAAATGCCGCACTCGGACTCATGGAGCCAACCGGTTGTGGAATTGGGGGTGATCTTTTTGCTATCGTATGGGATGCAAAAACGAAAAAATTGTACGGTCTCAACGCTAGTGGCCGGTCTCCGAAATCATTGACGATTGATTATTTTATAGAAAATTCCTATGAGAAAATACCTGCATTGGGTCCTCTGCCGGTATCTGTGCCGGGTTGCGTTGACGGATGGTTTGAACTTCATGAAAAATTCGGTTCCCTTTCTATGGAAGACATACTTCAGCCTGCTATAAACTATGCACGGGAAGGCTTCCCTGTTTCGGAGCTTATCGCTTATTACCTTGAAAGAAATGCACGGATACTGAAACAATTTTCAAACTTTGAAGAAACATTTATGCCCGGAGGCAGCACTCCGGAAAAAGGAGAAATATTTAAAAATCCATACCTCGCAAACACACTCGAAAAGATCGCAGAAGGAGGCAGGGACGCATTCTATAAGGGAAGTATTGCCAGAACTATAGCTGAATATATTCAGGAACAGGGAGGATTTCTCTCCTATGATGATCTTGCCTCACATCAGTCAGAATGGGTTGAACCTGTATCGGCAAATTACAGGGGATATGATGTCTGGGAACTCCCTCCCAACGGACAGGGAATTGCAGCCCTGCAGATCCTTAACATTCTGGAGCAATATGATATTAGCTCCATGGGATTTGGAAGCGCCGATTATCTCCATTTGTTCACCGAGGCTAAAAAACTGGCTTACGAAGACCGGGCAAAGTTTTACTCCGATCCTTCTTTCAATCAACTTCCGGTAGAAAAACTTATTTCAAAGGAATATGCAGAACAAAGAAATAAGCTGATCGATATGAAACAGGCTGCAAAAGAATTTTCCGCCGGGGATATCGGAAGCGGTGAAACCATTTATCTGACTGTGGCCGATAAAGAAGGGAACATGGTTTCTCTTATACAAAGTAATTACCGGGGTATGGGAAGCGGCATGACACCTCCCGGACTGGGTTTTGTCCTGCAGGACCGGGGAGAACTTTTCACGCTTGAAAAAGGTCATTATAATGTATATGAACCAGAAAAAAGGCCGTTCCACACTATTATTCCGGCATTTGTAACGAAAGACGACGAACCTTTCATGAGCTTTGGTGTCATGGGAGGGGGTATGCAACCCCAGGGCCATGTTCAGATACTAGTAAATATGATCGATTTTGGAATGAACCTTCAGGAAGCAGGGGATGCACCACGGATTCAACATGTTATGTCCTCCGAACCTACAGGCTATCAAATGAATGACGGAGGATGGATCAACCTGGAAACAGGCTTCGAATATGAAGTTATCAGGGAACTGATGAAAAAAGGCCACCGCATAAAGTGGGATTCAGGAGGTTATGGTGGATACCAGGCGATAATGAGAGATAAGAACGGCGTTTATTATGGGGCTTCGGAGTCGCGGAAGGATGGTCAGGCAGCAGGATATTAAATAGTGTCTGTCCATAATGTCCGATATCTGCGTTATGCTTGCCCCAAAAATGCTCATTTACAACAGTAAACTGCGCTTTTTGGGGCTTCGCAAGCCTTGATCTCGAACATTATGATCCAGACACTTGACTTTATTGACAGGCACTAAATAGTGTTTGTCCATAATGTCCGATATCTGCGTTATGCTTGCCCCAAAAATGCTCATTTACATTATCTCTTTCAGAGCAAAAAATGCAATTCTTCAGGCATTCGCTTTCAATTTATTCAGTGCGGCTCCTGTCTGCGCGGTCTTTCTTCAATAACATTCCCACTGTGTCTTCCTGTTGTCGATGATTACCGGAGAGGCATCTTCTTTTTCTTCAAGCTCATCACCACAGTATAATACAGAAGTGGTTTCCTCTTCATATTCACCATCTATGTAAGTAACCAGACTGCAGTTCTTGCAATCATCGAACAATTCACATGAGGGGATAACAATGGCTAGAAAAACCAGAAATAATACAGCGTGTAAACGTTTTTTCATATTCAGAAAAAATTTAAATCCGGGATATTTGATTTTATAAAATTATAAAAAAGAATTTATTATTAATTATTCCTGCTGATGTATTAAATCTTTATCAATAAATCACTGCATTTTATCTGAGGGGCATAGAAGAAATGAAAACACTCAAAAAATTTTATTAGCTTGAAATTCTCTCAGACGGAAAAAAAACATACTTTACAGCTCTTCACCTAAGGCTCAGGGCAGGTCAATCAGGGACCGGTATTTACAAAGGTTTGTCAGGTATCCGTCCAGGCTGGAAATTATATAAAAAATTAATCCTGTTCCGGGCATTCATTTAATCACATATGATTATCTTTCGGGTTTTATTTAAGTGATCATTTTTTTTAATGAAAGATAAATTTTTTGCAGTGGGGCTTAGTGAACACAGGATCTGGGGTCAGATCCTGATCCCACTAATGTTGATTACACATGAGGATTCGAAATTTTTCAAATATGATCATGCTATCTTTCCCTCGGAAAATGATGAAAATTACCGGGGACTCTCAAACACTGAGAAAAAGATAGTGAAAATAATCGACGGATATAATGATAAGAACCTCTTCAAAATTTTCTCCAAACATAAAAGCGTAAAGGAATTTCATGAAAATGTAAAAAAAGAGAATATTGAAAATTTCATACGCCCTTTTATTGAAAAGCGATTGTATTCAGTGCTTGAGATTATCAGAAAATCGAATATAAAGGTTTTTCTCCGGGAGAAAAGCAGGTCCAATATATTCCAGGAAGATTTTATAAATGTTTTATCTTACGATGCTTTTCCTGTATTTCATTTTATCCGAACCAATGAAGGCTCAAGCTATAGCCTCCAATTGTTCTCCGATAAAGGCCAGATAAAGTTAAAGGATAAATATTGCGATGTTATCGTTAACCAGCCGGCAATAATAAAAATAAACAACAGGATCGTATTTGTTCCCGATATTGAAGCAAAAAAACTCAGGCCTTTTTTTACCAAAGAAAAGATCCTGATCCCTGAAAAAACTACAGTCCAGTATTTTAAAGGCTTTGCCCGGCAAATCATCCGCGATTATGAAGTCAATGCCACAGGCTTCGAAATCCGAAATCCCGAACCGGAAAAAAAAATCATCCTGAGTCTCGAAAAAAACATCTATAACAAGGCAGTTCTGGTTCCGAATTTTTTTTACGGGAGTAAAAAGATCCTGCCGAATTACAGCTATAAGGTATTTGTGGATTTTCATCTTAACAAAGCTGATTTTTATTTTGAGAAATATTCACGGGACCTGGACTGGGAACAAAGCTTTCATGATCTGTTGAATGATCTGGGACTAATAAGCTTTGATCAGGTAAATTATGAAAGAAAAAACAGCCGGGATCTCCCCTATGAGGATCAGTTATTCGATATGGTTTCGTGGATCAATAAAAATTTTCCGGAGCTGGAGGAAAATGATATTGTTATTCACCAGAACACCGGAGAAAAAGAGATCTTCCTTGGCAATACAGGACTTGAAATTGAATCCCGGCTGAAAATAGACTGGTTTGAGATCCACGCCGTAATAGTTTGTGGAGAGTTTCGGTTTCCCCTGAGTAATCTGAGGAATAACATTTTAAATGATATCCGGGAGTATATTCTCCCCGATGGGAGAGTTTTTATCATTCCCCTGGAGTGGTTCGGGCGATTCAGGGATTTATTTGATTTTGGCAAAAATGAAAACAACAATATCAAACTTCATAAACAACACTTTTTCATTATTGAGAGGGCTGAAAAAGAGGGTTCAAAGGATTTTGATGAACTTGAAAAACTAAATAAAAAAGAAAATCTGAATCCGGTAGTACTCCCAAAATCATTGAATGCCACTATGCGACCTTATCAGGCGGAAGGATTTACATGGTTATGGTATTTACAGCAAAACAATCTGGGTGGATGCCTGGCAGATGATATGGGATTGGGGAAAACATTGCAAACCATTTGCCTTCTCCTTAAAAACAAAGAAGAATACAAACCACAGAAAACAGGCACCGAGCAAGCCTTACAGCCGGATCTTTTCAGCACACAGGAGGAAAGGCTGACTTCCTTAATTGTTGTCCCGGCCTCCCTCGTGCATAACTGGGTAAACGAGCTGAAAAAATTTGCCCCTTCACTTAAAGTATATACACACATCGGGAATCAAAGAGCAAAAAAAATGAGTTCCTTCACCAGCTATGATGTAATCATTTCCAGTTATCATACGGTGAGACAAGACATTGAACTACTTTCCTCATTTCCTTTTCATTATGCTATTCTCGATGAGAGTCAGGTAATCAAAAATCCTTCCTCCAAACTTTACAGGGCTATGCTTCTTCTGAACAGCGAATTCAGGATGGTTCTTACAGGTACTCCAATAGAAAATTCTCTTACGGACCTCTGGGCCCAGTTGAATTTTATCAATAACGGCCTGCTGGGAAGTCAGAACTTTTTCCGGAGGGAGTATGTGATTCCCGTCGAAAAGAAAAGTGACTCATCCCAGGAAGATAAGCTTAAAAAACTGATAAACCCCTTTATTCTCAGAAGAACAAAGGAGGAAGTGGCAAAAGAACTTCCGGATATGACTGAACAGGTGATACTGTGCAACATGACTGAAGAACAGAGAAAATTCTACGACGAGGAAAAATCCAGTATCAGAAGATATATTTTTGAACAAATTGAAAGTGAAGGGATTAACAAATCCTCCATGATTGTCTTACAGGGTTTGACCCGGCTGCGTCAGATATCCAATCACCCTGTACTTGTGGATGAGAATTACCGCGATGATTCCGGAAAATTCAATGAAATCATCCGGAACATAGATTCCATCATATCGGAAGGCCACAAAGTGCTGATCTTTTCATCCTTTGTCAAGCACCTCAACCTGGTTAGACAAAAACTAGAACAGGAAAAAATGGACTATACTTTATTGACGGGCGAGTCTACCAATCGTGAAAAGATCGTCCGTGCTTTCCAGGATAATCCCTCCTGTAGGATATTCCTTATATCTCTTAAGGCCGGCGGAGTGGGACTGAATCTTACCGCTGCAGATTATGTGTTCATCCTCGATCCATGGTGGAATCCTGCCTCTGAAGAGCAGGCCATTAACAGGGCTCACCGAATCGGGCAGAACAAAAATGTATTTGTCTACCGTTTTATTTCTGAAAACAGCATAGAGGAGAAGATCCGCTATTTACAGGAAAAAAAGACAAAACTTGCAGAAACATTCGTGAACTCGAATAATCCTCTGAAAGCGATCACAAAACAGGAACTGGAGGCGCTTTTTGAATGAGTTTAACAGGATGAATTCAGGGTTAAAACTTTTGGGATTCAAATTCTCATATTAATCCCTTCTTTTTTTACGAAATGGAAGCAATAACATATTACAACCTTGATGTATATGAATGGATGCTGGTAATCCTCTGTGGAATGCTCATTGGCATGTCGAAAACGGGATTATCAGGTGCTGGTTTGTTTGTTGTTCCGGTTTTTGCCGGCATATTCGGGGGAAAACCTTCTGTGGGCCTGGTACTACCCATGCTGATCATTGCCGATTTTTTTGCCGTGAAGTATTACAATCGCCATGCAGAATGGAAATATGTCCTCAAGCTCCTGCCATGGGCATTTGCCGGTATTCTCATAGCTTTTTTCGTGGGGAAAAATATCGATGACCGGAGTTTTCAAATCCTTATTGCGGTGGTAGTTCTTATAGGGATCGCTCTAATGGTATTACAGGACATAAGGAGAAAAAGAGTGAGTATTCCCGATTACTGGTGGTTTGCAGCCCTGCTTGGAATGAGTGGTGGATTTGCTACGATGATCGGGAATGCAGCCGGTCCGGTTATGTCATTATATCTTCTTTCCATGCGGCTACCAAAGAATATTTATATAGGAACAGGAGCATGGTTTTTCTTCATTGTTAATTTGTCGAAAGTTCCCCTCCATGTTTTTTTCTGGGAGACCATAACCTGGAAAAGCCTTCAGTTCGATATTCTTATGGCAGCCCCTATTGTTCTTGGTGCAATCAGCGGCTTTTACCTCGTCAGGCTAATTCCTGAAAAAGCTTACCGGATTTTTATTATTTTATCGACTCTGGCCTCTGCTTTTGCTCTCTTATGAAATAACCATTTGAGCTAATTAGAGTCTATCCATAATGTCCGATATACTCATTCAGTAATAAATTAGGATGAATTGACGGAGAGAGAGGTTTCTCCATCGGGTATTTTGCCTTGGCAAAATCCCCTCCGTCGAAA
>CAYRTD010000155.1:0-7873 GCA_964426915.1 uncultured Bacteroidaceae bacterium
ATCCTGGTGCGAAAATATTAATGGTTTTTTGGTATGGATTCCCAACCTGGTTTCCGGGTACCTGCGAATCAAAAAATATGGGATTAGCAGTCAGATATTTTAACTATAGGCGCGCTACCTGCACCATGATCCGAGAAAATTATGGTGGAGTAATACCGCAATATTTGAATATTCTGATTTTCATTTTGGATTGCAAAAATAGTGAAAAAATCTGACCCCCCGAAGATTCGGGCAGGCTATGATTAGAAGGATTATAAGAATGCCGGAATTGCATCATCGGGAACAGACGAAATCCAGGAGAATTTGATAGCATGTATGAAGGCTACACCCTGTTTGACCGGAATCAACTTATGTATAAAGAGTAGCCCTCCCGGGGGAGGGTTTGGGTGGGGCAGAAAGGAGGAATGCTTTCAGATTGTAAGTTCTTTAAAAAAGATTATTACTTCTTAGACACCCTCAGAATGTTCACTTCTTAAGCATCACCTTCACCTTCTTCACTCTCTTCTTCCTCTTCTACCGGAGTTAATTCCACATCCAGTCTTGCTGCATTTCCTGAAATTATTTCCACATCTGTAATGGTATCACTCATAAAACCTTCCCTGGCAAAAGCAACATTGTATGTGCCTGCATCAATACCTATTACAGCATAAGCGCCATTTTCATCAGTAAATGACGAAGTGTAAACAGTGTCTGCGGCAAGTATGGAAACTTCAGCTGCGTCTATGGCAACACTGCTGGTATCTGTGACAAATCCTGTCAATCTTCCTGCTGTGGATAAATTGGAAGCTTTGATCACCGGCTTAAAGATAAATCCTTTAATTCCTGCAGGGGTATTCGGATTCCCCTGAACCACAAAAGATTTGCCTACATTGAAATCCAACAGTAATTCGGCTGTTAATCCGCCTGCTACTTCAATAGCCGGATCAATAAATATTTTGATCCCTGTCTGTGCTCCACTGGGAACGAAAAGATCATATTCAGTGCCATCTGTTAACTCTATACTGGCTTCTGAAACATGTAGCCGTACAAGGTCATAACTACCCGGATCCAGTTCTATATCCACCAGGTCGGCAGTTACTCCGTTAGTAAGCTCCAGTAAGTTAAAGGACATCTCTTCTTCCTTTAAGGTAATAAATGGATAGCCATTATCATCATTATCCTTTTTACGGATATCTATTTTATTGATCACTACATTGGCTTCAGCAACCATTTCTGCCGGGAAAGGGGCATCGGTCAGCAGAATTTTTAATTTTCCTGGTGCTGTGGAATCAATTTCATTGGCTTCCTCACAGCCTGTAAAGGCTATTCCTGCAAAAAACAAGGCCAGTACTGCTAAAATTCTAAAACTCATCTTTTTCATAATTATTAAATTTAAGGTTACTATTTTTATTCGAAATTATATATTACTTATGCCCTGAGGCTAATCTTCATCGCTAAGTTCTGCATCATCTTCATCATCCTCATCATCCTCATCATCACAGTTGTCCATCGCATTGATTATTTCATTTTCAAGTTCTTTATTGTTACGAATGTTTATACTTCTCCCATCCCATGTTTCAACAGCGATGGGATAACTTATTTCTACTATCAGATCATCCATATTTTTAAGGATGCCATGCAGATCCTTATCGCTCCCGGCAATAATGAAATCGGGTTTTTGAAATTCAGTATTATACAGGCTTAACTCAATGGGATAAACAAAATCGATACATTCAATATTATCCTCATCATCCTCATCATCCTCATCGATAATTGCGTTGCATTGATTTTGAATTCTTTGTAAATCCCCCTTATTGGATACAAGTGATTCGGAATAATCGTTGAAAATTACCGTGACGGGATAGTTTATTCTTAAGGAAGCTATGAGAGATGAGTACTCCTGTTCCAGATTTTCAATATCCTCCGGGGATGTAATTGTAATAATATCATTCCTTATCTGAACGGAATATGGGAATTTGATACTAATGGCGCTGCAATTATCAATAATATTATCGAAGGAACCATCTTTGAGCGTTATTCTTAATATTAGTTCAGCAAGGGTGTCACTGGTGTTGAATGCAGTATTCTTATCCGGTTCAGTGATTATAATATGCTCTTCCTGGCAACTGATAAGCAGCATCATAGCAAATAAAACCATGACGGTCTTCATTGTTTTTATTTGATGCTGCAGTATCATTTTATGATAAATTTGTTTTTCGATAATAAAACAGATGTTTGTTGAAAACTCCTACCTTGATTTTAGATTTTCTTCGGTATTTTTTTTGCTACTCCCAATCTCTCCCCCTATAAGGTCAATTATAAATTGTAAAATCCCTTTTTTTAATATTAATTTTGTCGCGACTCTGGTAAAAACCCCAAAGTGGATAAAAAACCAAAACCAAATAATGTCTGTAAGGAAAAGGTCTTCAGTGAACTTTTCAAAACTCATGCAAAAGATCTGCATGATTTCCTGTATTATAAATTCGGGGAGGATAATAGTCCTCAGGATATTGTCCAGATAGCCTTTGAAAAGCTGTGGGAGAATTGCAGAAATATTCCACCGGGAAAGGCGAAATCCTTTTTATTCACGGTAGCCAATAATGAAATGCTTAATTCCCTTTCAAGAAAGAAAACAATACTTAACTACAGATTGGAAAAACCTAAAAACTATACGGATGAAAATCCGGAATTTTTAATGGAAGAAAAAGAGTATCATGACCTTCTGCAAAAGGCGCTGGAAGAATTAACGGAAGATCAGAGGGTAACATTTATGCTGAACAGGGTGGAGGGAAAAAAGCACCGTGAAATTGCCGAAATGCTCGGTATTTCTCAGAAGGCAGTGGAAAAACGCATTTACACTGCTTTAAAGATCCTGAAGGAAAAAGTTGATATAAAGAAAATTTAGAATGATTTCAGGTAGGAGTTTTTAAAAAACATCTGTTATATAATCAGAACATCAAAAAATGACAAACGAGGATAAAATAAAAAAATGGCTTGCAGGAGAGCTTTCGGAATCCGAAAGAAAGGAATTTGAAAGCTCAGAGGAGTTTGCTGAAACAGACAAACTTTTAAAAGCCATTAATAATTTTAAATCCCCGGAATATGATGTGGATAGTAAGTACAACAGGCTGTCTGAAAGGATTTTTAACAGGAAAAGAACCATTTCTTTCTATGAGAGAATGAGTCCTCTGCTAAAGATAGCGGCCATTTTAATTATCGCCCTCACTATAGGTTATTTTAGCTATAATTACATAAATCCTGCTACTAACAGCCAGGAATGGATTACAGAACAGGCAGAGCTTTATTTACCCGATTCATCCTTTGTAGCTCTGAATGCAGGTTCTGAAATAAGGTATTCCGACAGGAAATGGAATAAAGAAAGAAATGTAGAGTTAAATGGCGAGGCCTTCTTCAGGGTAAAGAAAGGCTCTCAATTTACCGTTATAACGGATCAGGGAACTGTAAGAGTTCTGGGTACCGAATTCACTGTTGAAGACCGGGAAAATTATTACCAGGTTAGCTGTTACTCCGGATCGGTTAAGGTTAATGCCGAAAATTATATTGTTGTTTTAAAGCCTAATACCACATACAGAATTGTTAATGGAGAAGAGGAAACTTACGCATTTTCAGATAAATCTCAACCTGACTGGTTAGAAGGAGAGAGTAGTTTCAATAGTGTACCGTTGAAGTTTGTGATCAATGAACTGGAAAGGCAATATAAAGTATCGGTTGAAACACAGAATGTGGATATGGATCAGTTATTCACGGGTAGCTTTACTCACCAAAACCTTGAAATTGCACTAAAAGCCATTACTCTACCGTTAGACTTAAAATACGAATTTATAAATGGCGTAATCATAATAGCATTTGAAGGTAGCTAAGTATTTTATTGTTATATTATTTCTTCTTACCGGTTTTAGTAACATATCCTTTGCGCAGAAAACTGAAGCTCTGCCTCTTGATAGTTTGCTTATCTATCTTGAAAACCGGTTTGATATTGTATTTAGCTATGCCGATGTAAATGTAAAAGGAAGATCTGTTTCAATTCCACAAAAGGATTTGAGCCTTGAAGAATTCCTCCGAAAACTTGAAAAACAAACCGGCCTGATCTTTCAAAGGGTAAATCCCCGATACATTGCTATTAAGAAAAACGTTCCGGGGATAAGAATTTCCGGTATTATCATAGATAAATCCACCAATGAGATACTCACAGCTGCTACAGTTTATTCAGGGAATAATCACACCATAAGCAATGAAAAGGGTTTTTTTTCCATTGAATTAAACCCGGAAAAAGACTCTGTTCTGATTATCAGGCATATGGGTTATAAGCCTTTGCGTCTGGAACAAAGTGCATGGAAAAGTGATACATCTGTGTACGAAATGGTCCCCGATATTCAGGTTCTGGAAGAAGTAGAGTTAAATTATATTTCCAGGGGTATTCTTAAATTGCCTGATGGTTCCATTCAGTTGAATGTACAAAACCTTGAAGTGTTGCCCGGTCTTATCGAACCTGACGTTTTACAGGTAATACAGGTTATGCCGGGAATACAAAGTATAAATGAAACCGTTTCGGACATTAACACCCGGGGAGGCACAAATGACCAGAGCCTGGTGTTGTGGGACGGAGTGAAAATGTATCAAAGCGGACATTTCTTTGGCCTGATATCGGCATTTAACTCTCACCTGATCCAAAAAACAAAAATAATTAAAAACGGTACAAGTGTGTCCTATGACGAAGGTGTTTCCGGAACTATTGATATGCACCTTCAGGATTATCCGGTAAAAGATTTTGAATTCAGTGCCGGTATTAACATGCTGAGTGCTGATATTATTGCAAAAATCCCGGTTAGCAAAAAACTTTCTTTAATCCTGGGAGCCAGACATTCCATAAATGACATAGTAAGGACACCCACTTATGAAAGTTATTACAAAAGAGCATTTGAGCATACCGAAATAATGCTGACTCAGCCGGGTAAGGATACAACTGTGGATGTATACCAAAATTTCTCATTTTACGATGTCAGTGCCAGGATTTTATACGATATGTCTGATAAGGATAAGATAGGTTTAAGTGTATTAAACAATCAAAATGATATTGATTACGAAGAAAGTGCCACAATCGGGGATAGCCTGTATACAAGGGAGAGTCATCTCAGGCAATCCAATATATTATCTAACTTAAGTTACACACGTTCCTGGTCTGAAAACCATACAACACATCTGTCTGCATTCGTTTCAAATTATCTCTTGGAGGGCAGCAATTTTTCTTTATCGGACAATCAAAATCATTTGCAGGAAAACGAAGTGCTTGACTGGGGCCTGAAGCTGGAGTCGAAAAATAATATAAGCAGGAAAATTGTGCTTTCCAATGGTTATCAGTTTAAGGAAGTGGGCATCCGCAACCTGGATAATATCCGTAAACCGAACTATGTCCGGGATGTGAAAGATGTATTAAGAATACATTCCTTATACACGGAAGCTGAATTCAAAGAACTGGTCAGGAAATTATATATGCGGGCAGGACTGCGAACCAATTATTTCTCAAAGTTCAACAGCTTTTCGTTTGAACCCCGGGCTGTATTGAATTACAGCTTAAGCAAGCATATATCATTGGAGGTATTGGCCGAAATGAAAACTCAGCATACCACACAATTGATCGATTATCAAACGGACTTTCTGGGTATAGAAAAGCGAAGATGGGTGCTGTCGAACAACGAGAGCGTTCCCCTGCTGAAGAGTCAGCAGCTTTCGGCCGGTATTCAATATAACCGCAAAAACTTTCTTGTTTCACTTGAAGGCTACAAAAAAAAAGTAGAGGGGATAATTACACCAAGCCAGGGCTTTCAGAACCAGTTTCAATACATCTATTCCTCCGGTGAATACGATGCAGAAGGATTGGAGTTATTGGTGAATAAGCGTTTTAAGGGATCGACTACCTGGCTTACCTATACCCTTGCCAGAAATGATTATTATTTTGAAGAATTTACCCCTTCTGTATTTCCCAACAATCTTGATATCAGGCACGCCCTCTCACTTGGGGGAAGTTTCAGTATAGAAAATTTTGAATTCTCGGGCGGTTTTAATTACCGGTCAGGAATGCCCTATACGAAGCCTGCTCAGGATGATCTAAACGAGTTCAACGAAATTGTGTACGAAGAACCCAATAGTTCCAGGCTGAAGAATTATGCCAGGGTAGACGTATCGGCGAAATATACTTTTGAGATCAAAATGGTAAAAGCTGAACTGGGTATTTCAGTCTGGAACATCCTGAACAGGGATAACGTATATAATGTTTATTACCAGGTAAATGAAGATCTGGAAATAGAACAAATCACCAGGAAAACCCTGGGTATTACTCCGAATGTGAGTTTGAGGCTGAGGTTTGAATAAACTGGCTTTGAGCAGGTCTAATATCACAATCTCGTCTAAACCCCAAACCGGGCATACGCGTCAACTTAAAATTGCAATATGTCCTCAAATACATTAAGAGAACACAGACCTCATAGTTTCTATTGGTAAACCTCTTCAGATCGCTTCGAGCTTTTTTTAGATATTAGATAAATAATTTTGTCGTTTTAAAAATTAGTTTTATTTTTGTTCGCAATTTAACGAACGATCATGATTAAAATTGAAATTATAACAGATGAACAAAAGAAGATGGCCCGGTACGCCAAGGCAATGGGTCATCCTATCCGCATGTATGTGCTTGAATTACTCTCAAAACAAAATTGTTGTTATAGTGGTGCTATCACGGATGAGCTGCCCATTGCAAAATCCACTCTTTCGCAACATCTAAAAGAGCTTAAGGCAGCCGGTTTAATTCAGGGAGAAATTGAAACCCCGCGGGTAAAATATTGCATTAACAAAAAGAATTGGGAAGAGGCTCAAAAATTATTCGGAAAATTTTTAAAGTTCTGATATTTTTTTGCAACATTTGTCCGTTGTTTTACGAATACCGAACTATAAAAAAGTATAAAACTTTGAACGACTATAGAAACTTAAAAATGACGAATATGGAAATTAAAATTCTTGGCACGGGATGTCCTAAGTGCAAGTCACTTGAAAAAGCCACGCACCAGGCTGTTGAAGAGTTAAATATTGATGCCAGTATAACGAAAGAAGAAGACATTGTTAAAATAATGGGATACGGTATCATGCAAACTCCCGGTCTCGTTATTAATGATAAAGTTGTTATATCAGGCCGTGTGCCCTCAATGAAAGAAATCAAAAATTTTATAACCCAAAATAATTAATTTTATGAAAACTTTACAGGTTTTTTTGTTTGCAATAATGGCTTTGAGCATGAATACTTCCTGTTCGGCACAAGCGGATAAGAAAGATGAAACCACCAAAATTTCAGATGCGGATAAAGTGGATGTATATTATTTTCATTATACACGCAGGTGCATGACATGTAATGCCGTTGAAAGTGTTTCAAAGGATGCTATTGCTGAACTGTATGGTGATAATGTAACTTTTGCAGACTATAACCTTGATGAAGAATCAGGTAAAGCTAAAGGAAATGAACTCGATGTTAGCGGACAATCTCTTTTAATTGTTGCTGGTGACACTAAAATAAATATCACCAATGAAGCCTTTATGAATGCCCGAAGCAATCCTGACAAACTAACACAAATTATTAAAGAAAAAATAGACCCCCTGCTTTGATTATTAAATTGTCCGATGTGCTTTTTAACTGGTATGCTCCACGATAAATGGAAGAATTCCTGAACAATTTAATGGGTAATAGTACATTGCCCCTTGTTACTGCATTTGTGCTCGGACTGATGACGGCCATCAGCCCTTGTCCGCTCGCCACGAATATCACTGCTATTGGTTTTATCAGCAAGGATCTTGAAGATAAAAAACGGGTATTTATAAATGGTCTTGTCTA
>CAYRTD010000155.1:7973-9159 GCA_964426915.1 uncultured Bacteroidaceae bacterium
TATAGTGGTGTGCTTTATTTTGGAATGCTAATACCTATGACTGTTACAAGTGCCTCCGGTTTGTATTTGCCGGTTGTTTTTGCCCTGGCCACCGGGATACCGGTCATTATTTTTGCATGGCTTATTGCTTATACCGTTTCGGGTGTTGGTAAGGTGTATCACCGCTTAAAAACATTTGAGATATGGTTCCGCAGGGTCATCTCTGTTGTCTTTATTGGAATAGGCATTTATTATATTATCATCATTTATTTTTGAAAAAAATTTGGATATTAAGTTCGTTTTATTACGAACTATTTCAGTTATCATAAAAAACAAGGCATTAAAAAAAAATGGAATGGAAAAAAGAAATTAGAAAACTGACATGGTTAATTGTCATATTTGTGTTTACTTTCTTCATGCCGCTGGAAAGCGCACGTTTCAAGGAAGCCATCATGGCCATGTTCGATCTGGCAAAATGGTATGCACAGGAACATGTAATTCTGTGTCTGTTACCCGCATTTTTTATTGCCGGAGTCATTGCAGTTTTTGTAAGTCAGGGCGCGGTAATGAGATATTTCGGAGCCAAAGCTAAAAAATGGGTGGCTTATACGGTTGCCTCGGTTTCGGGAACTGTTCTTGCCGTTTGCAGCTGCACTATTTTACCTTTATTTTCAAGTATTCATAAACGGGGTGCCGGATTGGGGCCTGCTGTAGCATTTCTCTATTCAGGACCGGCGATTAATATACTGGCTATTATTCTCACTGCCCGCATACTCGGATTTGAAATGGGTGTGGCCAGGATTATTGGTGCTGTGGTGTTTGCCGTGGTTATTGGGTCGGCCATGTCTCTTATCTATCGCAAAGAAGAAATGGCGAAAAGTGAGGAACAGATAAATTTCCCGGATATGCCGGAAAAACGACCCATGTGGCAGACAGCTTTTCATTTTTTCACCCTTGTGGCCATACTGGTATTTGCCAACTGGGGGAAACCGGGTGAAGGTGTTACCGATGGAACCTGGTATTGGATTTGGGCCAATAAATGGTACATCACCTCAGCATTTGCTTTGCTGCTTGTTTATTCATTGATTTATATTCTTAACATAAAATGGCAACATGTATTATTAGCGGCTGCCGCCACTGCCATCTCAGCATTTATCAGTTCTTCACCATTAATTCCCATGGTTGTGGGAATAGCCGGATTAAGTAT
>CAYRTD010000156.1:0-9057 GCA_964426915.1 uncultured Bacteroidaceae bacterium
CAGTAATCAGTAATCAGTAATCAGTAATCAGTAATCAGTAATCAGTAATCAGTAAGCAGTAAGCAGTACCGATTACCGATCACCGATCACCGATCACCGATCACCGATTACTGATTGTCCTGCTTTTTGGACTTATGGGTTATATTGATTAAATAGAGTCTGAATTTATTCTTTCTTAAATTCTTCGCGGGTAATGATTTCAATCGCTTCATTACCTGTCTTTACAACCAGTTTATTAATTTGATCCAATTCAGCAAGCAAAAGATCGGCCTCTGAGGATTTCTTCTTAAGTTCTTTATCCAGGGCAGTGAGCCTGTCGATCTGTGATTGAGTTGGTTTTCCATGATACCTCATTACAGCACCATAAATCCCGGATATCTTTTCGCGTAATTTTTCTTCTCCGGTTATGCCTCCCATTTTAGTAGCAACCAATTCTATCCTTAATTGCTCCAGTTTATCGGCATAAGCATTCAGCTTTTTCTGAATGGAAGCTTTGGTCTTCTCTTTTCCGGCAATTTCTCTTACATCTTTCATTACTCCATTCACTTTTGCGTCAACAAATGCAAGGTCCTCAAGCATTCGGTAAGCCTTTCTCAGGGTAATTAGTTGTAATTCGCGATCTTCTAGGCTATGAGGGAGATCAGGGTCAAATTTCAGGGATACCTTCCCTTCAAATTCGTCTTCTCCTTTTATGATTTTAACTGTATAATCGCCAGGAAGATAAGTAGGACCAAAAAATGCTCCACTTGCAAGAGTGTTAGATACGGGTACTTTAGGAGGTTTTTCCCTTGGTGTCCAGGCTTCCCTGTTGATACCTTTTCTTTTTCCGGCAGGAATTTCAGCGATTTTTTCACCTTCAGGATTATAGATTTCCATATACATATCACCAAATATGTGACGTTTTTTCATATAATAGGTAATATAGACCGCATCTGCGGGGTTTCTGCCGGTAAACTCATCGTCACCTCCGAAACTTTGCTGTATCCCGAGACTGCTTATATAATAAGGTCGTGAAGGCAGAAAGTACAGATCTTCTTCCAGTATTTTTTCACTGAGGGACCGCAAAGGTGTCAGGTCATCTATAATAAGGATACCCCTTCCATGGGTCCCCAACACCAGGTCCTGTTCACGAGGATGAATAACCATTTCACGGATGGCAACTTTGGGAATGTTTCCTGTAAATCCTGACCAGTTTTTTCCTTTATCGATAGAAGCAAAAAGACCGAATTCCGTTCCCAGGAAAAGGAGTTCAGGTTTCTTCAAATCCTGCAATATTCTGAAACAGTAGCCCTCAATATTTTCATCTACCAGCGATATAAAGCTTTCCCCAAAATCTTCAGACATATAAACATAGGGTTTCATATCTCCGTTGCGGTGATTGTCAAAGGTGACAAATATGGTTGCCTCATCAAAACGACCAGGCTCAACACTGGAAACCCAGTTGCCTGTGGGAAGACCCGGTATATTGGGAGTCACATTGGTCCAGTTTTTCCCACCATCCTTTGTTAGCTGTAAATAACCATCGTCAGTTCCTGCCCAGACTATATCAGGATTAAGCGGACTTTCTGCAATAGCATAAATCGTCGCATTATTTTCGGCGGTAGAATTATCAATGGTGATTCCCCCTGTTTTCTCCTGTTCCTGACGTTTGGGATCATTTGTGGTCAAATCCGGGGAAATTCTCTTCCAGCTATCGCCACGGTCCAGTGATTTGAAAAGGTACTGGGCTCCAACATACATGGCATCTGTAGTTGGGCTTATATGTATTGAAGAATTCCAGTTCCAGCGCAAATCACCAGTTTCCTCATTTCCATAAGGTCTGATTTCTTTTATTTCACCTGTATTTTTATAGTAGCGTACAAAGTTTCCTCCTTGCCATTGCCAGTAGAGGATATTCGGGTCTTTTAAATCGGCAAAAACATAGAAACCATCTCCAAAACCTACATTATTCCAGTCGTAATTTTTAATACCTCCCGGACTTCTGCTGGGGCCAGTCCAGGACCCGTTATCCTGTAATCCACCATAAACATTATAGGGATTCTCCATATCCACGCTCACCCGGTAGAATTGAGAAACAGGAAGATTCCTGAACATCGACCATGTTTTTCCCTTATCAATGGATTTATAGACACCTCCGTCGGTACCAAGGTAAAGTAAATTATTATCTTTTTTACTTATCCATAATGCATGGTGGTCAACATGGACATTACCACCTCCGACGTAAGCAAGCCGCATACTTTCTCCTCCGTTATCACTAACATTGAGATTAAACCCGGGTTTATATACTCGCATGGTATCAACCGGATCCGGATAGATTAGGTGAAAGTAGAAAGGTCGTTCGGTAACTGCCTGGGTTTTGTTTACCCTTTCCCAGTTCTGGCCATTATCATCGGACCGGAAAAGTCCTCCTTCATCATTGTCAGCTTCAATAACGGCATATACAATTTCAGTATTCACCGGTGAAATGGCTACTGCAATTCTTCCCATTTCAGATTCCGGCAAACCTTTCTCAAGTTTTTCCCAGCTATTTCCACCATCTTTTGACATATAAAGACCACTGCCAGGGCCACCTGAATTAAAAAAGTACGGACTCCGCCTGTGTTCCCACATTCCCGCGAAAAGAATTTCAGGATTTTCAGGATTGATGGTAATGTCTGAACATCCGGTGTTTTCATCGACATAAAGAACTTTTTCCCAGCTATTTCCACCGTCGCTGCTGCGGAAAACACCTCTTTCCTGATTTGCATTCCAGAGATTTCCCTGGGCTGCTGCATATATAATGTCAGGATTACCGGGATTAATTACGATTCTCGATATTCTTTCTGTACTATCCAAACCGATCTCTTCCCAGCTTTCTCCCCCGTTAGTGGTTTTATACATTCCAGTTCCCACGGAAACAGAATTTCTCACCCAGCTTTCACCTGTTCCTACATATACAGTATCGGGATGACTCTGAACTATAGCGATAGCACCGATAGACATGGTATAATCATCAAATACAGGGTCGAATTTTACTCCTCCGTTTTCTGATTTCCAGACTCCACCACTTGCTGAACCTGCATATATTATCCGGGGATCTTCCTGTACCGCATCCAGTGCAGATATCCTTCCGCTCATGGTAGCGGGGCCGATGTGTCTTGCTTTTATCTCACCAAAGGTATTAGAATTGACTTTTACAGGCTGCTGTGCTTTGGACAGGGGCAAAAAGGCAAGAGCCAGAATGGCAAAAAGATAAAAATGTTTTCTTATCATGGAATTAGAATTCTGCTTTATTCTTTTGTTTCAACGGGCTTTTCAAACATGGAGTCGTCAATTTCCGAATCAACTTCATATGAATCAATAACAATCTGGGATTGTACCTGGTCATTAACTTTTGATTCAATACTGTGAGGCATGATCATTCCCTGTACGGGTTTGAAATTTGAATACCAGGAGGAAGCTTCCACCTCAGTTCCCTGGACATTAATTTTCGTGTCTACCCGAAGAGTAACGTAGTTTTCTGCATCAAGATAATAGGTGAAAACATCACCATCTTCCTTTTCAAGCCTTAATTTATAAGCAGGCGTACCTTCCATTTCATCTTCTCCTTCGTAAGTAAGAGTATGGCCTTTTTCCTCCCAGTTATAGAGGTCTCCATCCAGGTCGCCCATTTGCTTAATGGATTTTAATTGGTCGCCTGTCAAATCCTGGGGGTCCATGCTGCCGGACCATGGAATTATGGCCCATCCGGTTTCTCCGTTATATGCCTGTATTAATTTTGTTCCCTGAATCTCCGCTTCCATTCTGACTTTATCAGGTCTTTTTTGATATAATGCCATCGGGAATTCAGTTCCCATTTGAACAGCTTTGCCCCTGGCAATTACAGTATTGGTTTCCAATACCTTATCCATACCAACTACTTCGAAATGATTGTCAAGGATCTCGTTAAGATCTTGTGCGGATAAATTTGCTGCACTTAAAAAGGATACAGCTAACAATAGTGAAAGGATTTTTTTCATTGTGATGTTTTTATAATTAAAAAATTAGGGATTTGTATAAACAATAAATACTAAAATTATAAATTTACTTTCAATAAAACCTATTTCGGCAGAAAAAAGTTTAAACATTCACTTATTTCGGTCTTGAATATCGGTAAAGTAGATGGTTAATCCGGTAGAAGGAGAATGTCTTTTAAAATGATTATTACTTTTTAGACAGCTTGCAGACAATGAGTAATGGATTGTAAGATTACCTTGATTTTTCAATCAGGGCTTCAAACGATCTGAAAGATCCAGAAATCAAAGGATGCTTATGAAGCAAATTGATTATTTCATTGATTGATTTAAAAGTGGTATTTTTGGTGTATGAAAACATTACAAGAGATAAAAAGCACCTTGAGTAGTCATAAAAACAGGTTGTTTAATGACTATCCGATAAAATCCATGGCGATTTTTGGTTCTTATTCACGAAAAGAGCAAAAAGACACAAGTGATTTAGATATTCTTGTAGAGTTTTCAGACAGGATTGGAATAAGATTCGTTGATTTGGCAGATGATTTAGAAAAAATTGTGGGATTTAAGGTTGATTTAGTTTCTAAAAAAGGAATGAAAGAAAAATATTTAAAATCTATAGATTCAGATTTAATTTATGTCTAAACGGAATACATTATTACTCCTGGACGATATGTTCCAATCAGCACAAAAGATTAAACGATATACAAAAGACATTGATTTTGATTCTTTTTTATCCGATGAAAAAACAATGGATGCAGTTATTCGTAATTTTGAGATAATTGGAGAAGCTGCAAATCGAATAGACCCAGATTATAGAAATCAAAACCCAGAAATTGAATGGAAAAGAATTCGTGGCTTTCGTAATCGAATAGTTCACGATTACTTCGGGATTGATTATGAAATTGTATGGGAAATTATTGAGACATATTTAGATGAATTGATTGATTGGCTGGATACAGTAATTGACAATAATAAAGCTACATAGCCATAGTATACAATACAAAACGGTTAGGGTTCAGTAGAAAGAAGAATATGTTTGAAGGACAACCAGAGAATTACTCTTTTGGTTCTTCTTTACCAAATTGAATAATATGAAAACAAGGAGAATGATTTTGTTGGGATTACTTATCTCGACAGTCATTTTAAATGTACAAGCGGATTTTAGACCGGATATGTCATTAACACACATAGAGATACATTATTTGGACAGATTGATTATCGTGGCGATTTAAGAATGAGCGGTCTTTGTCTGCTTTATTCGCGCCTTAGTTTTGACAATGAGAAAAGAAATTATTATAAAATACCATGTCAGTTGGAATATATCTATCCTAAAGGTATTTTTAGACCACGAATTGCTTACGGATTAAACTTTATATATAGCGGGTTATCCTACAGTCTCTTTTAATTTTGGGGCAAACATAAATCTAACTGAAAAACTGTTTTTTTTTGAGTGCAACTTCAGATATTGAATATAATCAAATAATGTTAATAGTACCTATGGATGAACTTTCATATTCATTACAAATAGGATTGTTTATGAGAATTAAATAATGAACTTATTTCTCCCCTTCAAAATAATATCTGTCCTTCTTATTCGGATTCCTTGATTTGGTTTTCTCATTTGAAGGCACACCTGAACGCTGTGAAATAACAACGATATTAAATCGAACATTATGGACAGACACTACATAGTGCTTGTCCTTAATGTCGAGTGTCTGGATCATAATGTTCAAGATCAAGGCGCGCAAAAATTTTAAACCGCAGTATACTAGCGTATATGAGGATTTAAAATTTTTGCAGCAACGCAGAACCGAGTGATAACGAGCTCACGAATACCGCTGAAATTTAACACTGAATGAGTATTTTGGACATTATGGACAGATACTAAATAGGTGAAAAAAACTTAGTCAGTCACGCCTGTTCTAACTATTTTTCACCATGGAAAATATAATATCTTCTTTTCGTATTTAATAATCGTATATTAAGTTTTACATTAATAATAAAAAACAGTTTTAAGAGGGTATCGCGAAAATTACCATTTTTGGTGAATTTGTTGAAGTAGTTCCTATACATTTTAAAACCTAAAATTACCTTGTCGGTTATATCATCATTGGAGTTCAATTTCAGGTTGGAGCGATTGAAAGTATCCTGATATTTTGCTAGAGACCAATGATAATAATTCATTTTCTTTTTCCAACTCTTGAGTAATATATTCTCTTTTCCTGTGGTTAAGATATCAGCTATGACAAATTGTCCCCCAGGTTTTAATATTCTATATATTTCGTCGATAAATAATTCTTTTTGAGGATAATGAAAAGCACTTTCAATATTTATAATGATGTCAATGCTATTGCTTTTAATCTGCGATAAATTCTGTGCATCTCCTTCAATGAAATTTACATTATTTTTACTTCTTTTTTTTCTTTTCTTCATTGGCGATTTTTACGTTATTGGAATTTAAGTCTATTCCTGTTACAGAATTAACGGAATGATTATCTGCAACATATAATGCAGCCACTCCATTCCCACAACCAATATCCAATAAATCTTTGTCTGCTAATACAGAAAGCTTTTTGATACAATATTCTATTAAATTATTTTGAGCCTGACTAAAACTATCCTCACTATCCATATAGAAAGGATAATGAAGCATATGATAATCACCATTAATAGTTTTTAAGGCTTCGTTCATCGATCTATAGTAATCTCCAGTTGCAGAAGCCGTTTTTGTTAAGTTAAATTTTGACATATCTATTATTTAATAACTATTTGTGTTTATCCATACCTGGTTGCTACATTAGACCATATACAAATAAATCATATGATATCTGAATGGTGAGGCTACTCCGAAAAAGTGTTATCACCCCTAAATCCCCTAAAGGGGACTTTGCTAAATCGCTTATTTTTAGCTACTCCCCCTTTAGGGGGTTGGGGGGTTTTAGACGAGATTGTCATGTTATACACTTTTCGGAGTAGGCTCAATGGTTAAGGGTTTACTACAATAAATGTTAATGCTTTCGCCCAAAATAAGCGAAAAAATATTTAATCAGACAAGCCTTGTAAGCATTATTTTTAGTGCATTTGCTGTTTTTTGTAATTATAAGTTGCCTTTAAACCCAATTACAAAATTTAAACTAATAATGCAAATTGTGATTATATAACAAATACAAAGCAATACATTGGTGCGTTGTATATTCCACTATCCCTTCCTTATTGAGGACAATTATAAAGTATTAATTGTTTATTCACTAAGAAATATTGACTCCTTATATTTGGGAGATGGTACTTTATTAACTAAATATAATTTCTAAAAAATTAACAAATATTTAAAAACCCAATACCTCTACAATCCGTATTCAGTAAGTATTTTTATTGCTTCTTCACATAAATTAAAATTCAGCAAAAAGGGAGAAAAATGAAACTATTTGCTTTAGTTATGATCCCGGTCTTATTGCTGGTTTCCTGCGAAAGAGAACCACACACTGATCCGGAAGAAGAATACAACTGTACCACAGAAGGGGTTATCGCAAAAGGTGACCGAAAGGTGGGTATGGATATTTTGAATCTGACAGAAACCAATAGTTTCGACCAGAATATTGCCATGGCCACAGACCTGGGTATAGATTTTCTTCCGATCCACTTCGATTGGAACTTTATCGAATCCTCTCCTAATTCTTACGAGGATACATATAGTTATTTGGAATTAATTGCCCTTTATGCTTCTCAAAGCGATCTTAAGCTCAATCTTACCCTCAGGCCTATCGATATTCCGGGCAACTGGAAAGAACAATCAGAACCTGGATCAAAGGATGCCATGCATAAACGGTGTTAATGGAACCATAAACATGCAATGTAAAAAATAAGCACATGAAAATTTATATTAAACTATTGGTTTTTGCGCTGCTGGTATCGGCATGTGAAAAAAAAAATAATGATATATATCCACAAATTGATAGTATTGCCGGAGAATTACCTCTTTTAAACGGTGATAATAAAATAGGTATAATCAGGGGATTTAATCCATCAAACCCACATGCGACGGCTGATTCCATTGAAGCAAGGTGGCAGGATGCATTAGATGCGGGAATGTCTGCAGGCCGTTTACAAATTGACTGGCCTGAGTTGGAGCCCTCTCCAAATACATATGACAAAGTCAGATTTGAGCAAAGGTTGATGGAAATGAAAGATCAGGGTCTTCAGACATTTCTGTTGATTTCAGCTTATGACAGTGGTGAACCGGTAGTCCCTGATGACCTGGCAGAGAAAGATTTTGATGATCCTGAATTTATTCAAAGATTTAAAAACCTGATGGATTGGGTGATTCCATTGCTGGTGGAGTATGATGGCTATCTTATCTCTATTAGTAATGAAGCCGAAGATCTTTTTGCAGAGGTTCCTGATCTGCATAAAAAAATTCTCAGGTTTTTAAAGGAGATAAAGGGACATGTCCGCCAGATAAACGTAAATATGCCGGTTACAGTTACCTTTTCAGAAGGCAGCCTTGATGACGATAAACCGGGTATCAAAGAAATTCTTGCGGAGTGCGATGTCGCCTGTTGGAATTTTTATGGTGCGAACTCTTCATTACCTTATTATTTTTCTGCTCAAACAGAAAGCGAGATTAAGTCTGATATTCAGAGGATGCTTGATGTATCAGGTGAAAAAAACATTGTTATTCAGGAGTTGGGAATGTTTTCGGGTAATGCCACCCTGAATAGTTCCCAAGAGATACAGCGAAATTTTTTCGAAGTATTCTTTAAGGAAATGAAGAAAAATGACCGGATTAAAGCTGCATATAATTTTCAGCTAGTAGACTGGTCGCCGGAGGTAACGGAAATATTTGCCAAAATGCTTGAATTTGAAGAACTGCCACAGGATTTTATTGATCAGTTTTCTGAATCTTTAGAAACTATAGGACTGATACACTATAATAACGGCATGAGAAAGAAAGCCTGGGATGAGTTTATGTTTTGGTTGGCAGAATTTAATTAGTGTCTGTCCATAATGTCCAATATCTGCGTTGCTGCAAAATTTTTAAATCCTCGAATACATTAGTATACTGCGG
>CAYRTD010000157.1:0-8929 GCA_964426915.1 uncultured Bacteroidaceae bacterium
CATTATGGACAGACACTATTTAGTGTTTAATCTCCTTCTTAATCTCAGGCAATAATCTCTCTATTTCCTCTATTGCAGAATTAATTAACGGGGGTACAGCATTATAATCACTATCGAGCAGTGTTTTATTCTTAATTTTCGTAAGGATCCTGACAATATGATCAATTTTGAGATGACGATAGGAAGGGAGTACCTTATGAGCTGCTTCTCCGATCTCCTCCCACTTTTCCCCGGGCAGAAAAAGCCGGAACTTTTCGATAAGGTCCTCAGAATTCTGAATGAAGGTAAGAATCATTTTATCAATGAATTCCTGGTTTTCACCTGCCATTTGTTTCAATTCTGTGAGGTCATAGCCGTTTTTCGTTTCGTCTCTATTCCCGATTATCACTTTGTTCTTCTTGCTCTTTGGTGTATCATATTGTTTAATTCCGTTATCAAAAAGTTTAATTATTTTATTATAGAGATTGGATTCTTTGTAAGGTTTAATCAAAAAGTCATTAATACCGGCATTATAATATACTCTAATATCTTCTCTCATAACTGCAGCCGTAACCGCAATAATCCCCGGAGATTTACCGGGAATTTTTTTTCGAATATACTGTGCCACATCCAGTCCGCTTATACCGGGCATATGTATATCCAGTAATACAATATCATACTTATTTCTGTCGATGTATGATATGGCATCCTCTCCACTATTGGCTATATCGGGTTTGCAGTTCATTTTTTCCAGAATGATTTTCCCCAGTAAGCGGTTAACACTATCATCATCAACCAGCAGTACTTTTTTACCACTAAGATCGGGTTTATCATTTTCAAAGGAATCGGAGGAAGGGACCTCATCAGCTTTTCCGGTTTTATAAGGAATTTCAAAACTAAATGTTGTTCCGATATTCTCCTGGCTCGAAACAGAAAGACTACCATCCTGCATTTCAATTAATTTTTTACAAATGGTAAGCCCGAGTCCGGTGCCTCCATACTTATTTGTTATGCTTGAATCGGCCTGTTGAAACTGATCAAAGATCTTATTGAGATTTTCTTCTTTGATCCCAATACCGGTATCTACCACATCAATTCCAGCTCTCAAACTGTCTCCGGTTTCTTCTTTTACATAACAATAGACATTAACAGATCCACTTTCGGTAAATTTAATGGCATTATTCAGTAAGTTGATAAGAATCTGCCTCAGCCGGAAGGCATCCCCCAACACTACCCTGTCCAACGATTTATCTATATGGTATTTGAAGGTCAGATCCTTTTCGTCGGCTTTCTTAAGCAAAGCACTATGCACATATTTTACCACAGATTCAATTTTAAAAGGACTCTCATCAAACCGGATCTCGCTGGCCTCGATCTTTGAAAGGAAAAGTACATCATTAATCAAAGCTACCAAATGCTCAGATGATTTATCGATTATTTTTACATATTCATCCTGTCGGTCATCAAGTTCAGTCTGCATTAACTGCTCGGTAAATCCCATGATCGCATTCAGGGGAGTTCTGATCTCATGTGTAACCCTGGCAAAGAAATCACTTTTTTCCCTGTTTTCTTTTTCAGCCTCATCCACTGATTCTTCCAGGCGTATCTGTTTGAGCTTTTCACTGGTTACGTTCTGAATGATGGCCATAGCAAGACTTCTTCTTCTTTTTCCGGTCTTCAATGGAAAAGCCCAGATCGCATAATAATTGTTATAGATTTTATATTCGGTGGATATTGTATTCCCTTCCAATGCTTCCATAAAAATGGGGGTCCAGATACTCCTGAGCCTTCTGTCCTTCAAATCATGCAGATAGTTACTTTCTAATTTCCCGGAAGAAAGATGAACATTTTTCATTTCCTTACCTTCAGCGATTATAAACCGAAGGTTTTCATCGAAAAGAAACAGGCTTATTTTGGGAATGTTATTTGCCAGTCGCCGGTATAGTTTAATGTCATTTTGTAAATTTCGCTGATTTTTTATAAAATCAGTAACGTCTTTGCCTGATATCAGGATTCCTGAAATTTCGTCATTTTTGTCTCGTATGGTAATATTATTTGCGATGATTATTTTCTTCTCACCTGAGGCACTAATAAGATGAAAACGTGCACTTTCAGGATACTCCTTTCCACTTATAATTTCATTGAACAAATTCTGTGTGGCTTCCTTTTTATCATTTACCACAAACTCGTCAATAAAATTCCTTCCCTGCAGCTCGGTTTCTGATCTGCTTAAAATTTCACCGGCCTTACGATTGATCATGGTAATATTCCCATCAAGATCAAAGGCAGCGACAAAAACACCGACAATATTGAAACATTGCCGCATTAACTCGGATTCGTGGACATTCTCAGAATCGATCTTCAGGACTTCCTTCGGCACTATGGATTCGGATTTTTCACTCATAAGTACACCTTTCACTTCAGAATAAGGCCATAAAAATAACAAAACAAAATCAGAGATTCCACAGATAATTCATTAATCTGTAATATCACAAGTGTAGACGCAATATAAGAAGCTATATGATTCAATCATAGCAGAATCCCAAACAGATTGCCTGATTTGCTCAAAGCATTCCCCGGAATACCAATGACAAATCTTGCGATCATTATATATGATCCCGGTTTCATTAGAAAGAAAAAAGTTTAACACCTGTATGACAGCAGGAAAGAGACCCTGTTGATGTATTTTTCAACACCTGATGTGATTTACAACACCTTTTCCAACGTCCTGTCTTTCTGCCTTTTAAACACTTTATTAAAATTTAATGTGTATTTTTACGACACTTATCGGACATTCGGGAATCCTGTATTCTACGTATATCCCTCTAATACTGCATGTTAAAACAAATGGCACCTGGTTTGATCCTTATATTAATAAATGGTGAAAGAACAAATAATTAAAATAAAACCAATGAAAAAATTAATTGCATTAATCAGTATTATGATACTTATTACTGTTTTCCAGAACTTTAGTAATGTATCTGGGGTATATGGTGCAGAATCAGACGAAGGTGTGCAAGTCTGGTATAGTTCCGATCTTGCAGATCTTGCAGAGAAACTTGTACATATCTACAATAAGAAAAATCCGGAGACCATGATAAAACTGGAGCAAGTACCGGAAAATGCTTATGGAAAAATGATTCGTAATCCCGGGGTTATAGGGCTTATATCGGAAAAAGAGTTTTCCGGTTATAGTTCAGAACCTATATGGAGAATGGTAGTCGGTCGTGATATTTTTGTTCCGGTAATGAATCCTGAAAATCCATATGTAGATGAGATCCGCAGTAAGGGTCTTTCGGTTGAAAAATTTAAGAGCTTATATACCGGCAAGGACATAAAGGAAAAGGTAAACAACACCGGTAATAACTATCTTTCTGCTTTGAGTTGCTGGTGCATGTCGGGAGATTCCAGTATTTGCTATCTCGCAGATTTTTTAAATACTGATCCGAAGGCTATTCAATCCGAAAAAGCCGAAGGTCAGGAAAATTTTATAAACAGCATATGTAATGACAAATATGCCATAGGATTCTGTAAATTATCAAATATCACAGATCCTGAGACTCATTTGATCGACAACAGAGTTATGCTTATCCCCATTGACCTGAACGCTAATAATACCATTGATCATTTTGAGAACATTTATTCAAGCACAAGCGAACTGGAAAGAGGAGTATGGATAGGGAAATATCCGAAAGTTTTGTATAGCAACATATTTACAGTTTCCGGTTCTCAACCTGCTGACAAGGAAGAACAGGAATTCCTGAAATGGCTATCAACAGACGGGCAGCAATACCTTTATTCAAGTGGTCACATCGGACTCATATTAAGTGAGAGAATCTCAAATGTTCAGGATATTTATGCCAGCGAGGAAACCATAGCCGGAATAGATGACAGACCTGTCGGGATTTTCAGCATTTTACTTTTTGCCGGTCTGGCAATAGTGGGGATACTTCTGATTTTTCTTGTTATCAGGTTTTTCAGATATGGAAGACAAAAATCCGAAGCTCAACCGGTTGGTATATCATCGATGTTTGGGGAAACTTCCGTTAAAATACCCGAAGGAATATTTTTCGACCGATCCCATACCTGGGCATTCATGGAAAAGGAGGGAAATGTAAGGACCGGGATTGATGACTTTCTTCAGCACGTCACAGGGCCTATCACAAGGGTAATTATGAAAAAGCCGGGTGAACAGGTTACAAAAGGAGAAACTTTTCTCACTCTCATACAGAATGGCAAACAATTAAAAATTCAATCTCCGGTATCAGGTACTATCTTGGAAATAAATGACAGGCTTAGATCAGATTCATCCATACTGAATTCAGGGCCATATTCTGAGGGATGGGTATATATGATCAAATCCATGAACTGGATGAAAGAAATCCGTGTATTTTCTATGGGGAATGCATACAAGACCTGGCTGAAGGATGAATTTTCCAGACTTAAGGATTTTCTGGCTTTGAAGATAAAACCACAGCTCACAGATGAAGTGCAGATCGTAATGCAGGATGGCGGGGAATTAAAGGAAGGATTACTTGAATATTTCGGTCCTGAGGTATGGGAAGAATTTCAAACAGATTTTATTGATAAATCCTGATGATTATTACTTTTTAGGCACCCTCCATAATATCCGGAAGATAATTCGCTGTTTTAAGGGGTTTTTTGTATTTTACCATCCACCTGAAGTGCGAATTATCTTTTCTATTCGTTATATAGGAAAGTAAATGACCATTTAAACAGATCAAACCGGTTTAAGAAAATCACTGACGGCAAGTATAACCATCAGAGAATTCTTTTGAAACGGTTGGTTTTCTCGTTAAATTTTAAGATAAAATAAAAAAATAGAAGCATAACAGGTAGGGGTTTTCAGACTGGTAAAACAATTGATATTAAGGGAAATAGAACTTCACCAAGGTCTATGAGAAAAATTAACGCAAAAAAAATACGGTCATATTTCAGATTCAGGTCCACAATTTATGGACAAGTGGTTTTTATTATGGGAGCCTCTTTCATAGTATTGTTTATATTATTTAACATTGTTTTCAGATCCGTATATATTGATTTTTTTAATACCACTGTTCGTCAGAATGGTGATCATATCAGTTCCATAGTTGAAGGTGCACTTTATCATTCCATGCTCGAGAACGACCAAAGCATGCTTCAGCAGACATTGGATGTGATAAGCACCATGTCGGGCATAGACGAGGTAAATATGTATGATGATAAAAACCGGCTTGCATACACCTCATTATCCACTGAACTGGAAAACCGGGGGAATCCCAGATGTAATGACTGCCATAAGGATCCAGCGGCTTTGTTTTCAGAGAAAGATCAAAAATCCTACAGGATTGTTGATGTAAACCCCGAATGCGGGATTTATCATGATAAAGGGAGTGAACGCCATTTATTGATCAGACAGCCCATTTATAATGAAAAATCCTGTTATACCTCATCCTGTCATGCCCATTCCAAGGATGATGTAATCCTTGGATCACTCATGATAAATCTCCCTCTGAATGATCTGGACACTTTCGTCGAAGAGTCGTCGACAAATTTTTTTCTTCTGGCCTTTTTGATAACAGCTCTGCTTATTACCTTTCTGATCATTTTTACCCGGAAAAGAATAAAGAATCCACTGAATTCAATAATAAGTGCCAGTGAGGCAGTTTCAAAGGGAGATACAACCATCAGGATTGATATTTCACCTGATTTACTGGAGGACATGAGTAAAGTATCCCTGGCATTCAATAATATGCTCGATAATATTGAATCAGCTACCAGGGAATTACAGAACTGGTCGCAACAGTTGGAATATAAAGTCCAGAAAAAAACCGAAGAATTATCAGAAGCTCAGAATGAGCTTATTCATGTGGAAAGAATAGCCTCTCTGGGGAAGTTATCTTCCTCCGTTGCCCATGAGATAAATAATCCTCTTTCGGGCATACTGGTTTACACAAAATTAATTTCCCGGCAATTAAACAAACCTGAATTTTACCATGCCAAAAAGGATTCTATTTTAAGTCACTTAAAATACATAGAATCCGAAACCAAGAGATGCGGAGATATTGTTAAAGGATTACTGGATTTTTCCCGAAAGGATCAGGAAGATTTTGAACCGGCAAGTCTGCATGAAATATTGAACGCAACCTACTCTCTGATGAGCCATCCGATAAGAATTGCAAATATCAGTTTCGAAAAAGAATTCAGGGCTTCGGATGATGAAATATTTTGCAGTCCTAATCAGATCAAACAGGCTTTTGTCGCCCTTCTTGTGAATGCAAAAGAAGCTATCCAGGGTCAGGGAACCATCATTCTCAGAACAAGCAACTCCGATGAAGACCATATAAAAGTGGAAATAATAGATAATGGGTCAGGAATAGCACCCGAAAATATTTCTCATATTTTCGAACCTTTTTATTCAACCAAACATGATGCAAGCGGCATTGGACTGGGTCTTGCAATTGTTCACGGGATTGCCGAGAATCATAAAGGGAAAATTGAAGTGGAGTCAGAAAAGGGGCAGGGGACTACCATTATGTTAACTTTTCCTTTGAACAAAAATTAAAGCCTTAGAAAAATGATTGAAAATGTATCCATATTAATAGTAGATGATGAAGAATCCGTACGGGATTCTCTCTACAACTGGTTCATTGACGACGGATATCATGTTGAATGTGCAGAGAATGCAAAAGATGCATTATCACTCCTTGAGGCCAGGGATTTCGACATTGTTCTTGCCGATATCAAAATGCCGGGAATGGATGGTATGGAGATGCAGCGCCGGATAAAAACAATGAACAAGGAGCCGGTAATTATCATTATGACAGCTTTCGCGGCGGTAGACACAGCAGTACAGGCTCTCAAAGACGGAGCCTTCGACTATATAACCAAGCCATTCGACCCGGACGATCTTTCACACCTGATAAGAAATGCAGCTACACAGGCAACGCTCAAAAATGAAAATGAAAATCTGAAAAATAAACTGACTTCACTGGAAGATGTTGAAGATCTTATTGGAGAGAGCGAAGCCTTAAAGAAAGTCCTTCGGGAAGTTGAAAGTGTTGCACAATCTAATTCCTCGGTTATTATCACAGGAGAAAGCGGCACGGGCAAAGAGCTAATTGCCAGGGCTATACACTCAAACTCCTCACGGAAATTTTTCCCAATGGTAAGTGTACATTGTGGAGCGCTTAGCGAAAGTCTACTCGAAAGTGAACTTTTTGGACATGAAAAAGGTGCATTTACCGGAGCATCCTTTAACAGAAAAGGAAGATTTGAGATGGCCGATGGTGGTTCGATCTTTCTGGATGAAATAGCCACTATTTCGCCTAAAATGCAGATTGAACTCTTACGTGTGCTTGAGTCAAAAACCTTTGTCAGGGTCGGAGGGAATAAAGAGATCAAATCAGATTTCAGGGTTATCTGTGCCACCAACCGAAATTTAAGAAACATGGTTAAAAACGGCACATTCCGCGAGGATTTGTATTACCGTTTGAATGTCGTGAACATCCGGATTCCTCCTTTGCGTGAAAGGACAGAAGATATCCCCCTCCTTGCCAATCACTTTATTAAAAAATACTGCACTGCTATGAGCAGGGATTTGATTTCCATTGAACCGGCTGCTATGAATTACCTTAAAGAACTGGAGTTCCCAGGAAATGTGAGGGAACTGGAAAATATGATCGAAAGAGCTATTGTAATCGGAAACGGAAAAGAAATAAAGCTTAAAGACCTTCCCATGGGGAAGGAGGTTATGAGCCGTTCGATTGAGAGCCTTGACGACCTGGAGAAAAAACATATAATGACAATCCTTGATAAGTACAGCTGGAATATATCACGTGCAGCAAAAGCACTAAAGATCGATCGTGCAACTTTGTATAATAAAATTAAAAAGTTTAAACTCAAACAGAAGAGTTCATAACTTATTCTCATCACCGGAACATTTGTCGTTTAAATCACTATTACATATTCAGGGGCTTGGAGGAAAGAGAAAAGATCATATTAATATCATGCGGTTATTTTGAACCGGAAATAACCGAACGAATAAAAGATGACATATCAAGTGTATTCAACTATCCTGTATTTTATAAACATTGCACCATGGATATCAGCAGTTTCTATAATCCCGGCCGCCGACAATATGATGCCAATAAAATCCTTACAACAATTTCCGAAAATTCACCACAAGGGTATATAAAAACCGTAGGACTTCTCAGAGTAGATCTTTTCATTCCTATTTTAACCTATATTTTTGGTCAGGCCTCACTAAACGGTAATATTGCCATTGCTTCACTTTACAGACTCCGGAATGAACTTTACGGACTGGCAATAGATAATGAATTACTTTTGGAGCGATTCAGTAAAGTGGTCGTACATGAATTAGGGCATACATTCGGGTTAATTCACTGTCATGATCCGTTTTGCATCATGAGATCCAGTACCTATGTTGAAGATCTGGATCAGAAGGATAAATACCTCTGTCATGTCTGCAGCGAGGAAATGAAAAACCGGTCAGGTTCTTCAAAAATTCCCAAAAGCAGTTAATGCCGAAAAAATACAGTATGTTTATTTGTTTACCGAACCCATAGCCTTTTTCTTTGTTAGCCTATTATAAATCATTTCAAAATTCTAAAAAAAACATTAATTATGGCTATTACTAAAGTATGGATTGAAGAAGGCTGTACATCCTGTGGCTTATGTGAAGAAACCTGTCCGGAGGTATTCGAAATGCCCGACGAGGCAATTGTAAAAGAAGGAGCGGATTTTTCCGCCAACGAAGATTGTATTATTGAAGCGGCCGAAGATTGTCCTGTAGAGGTTATTCATTACAAACAAGACTAAATAGTGTCTGTCCATAATGTCCAAAATACTCATTCAGTGTTAAATTTCAGCGGCATTCGTGAGCTCGTTATCACTCGGTTCTGCGTTGCTGCAAAAATTTTAAATCCTC
>CAYRTD010000158.1:0-8874 GCA_964426915.1 uncultured Bacteroidaceae bacterium
TACGGATTTCCAATCCAGATTTTCCTGTACATCTGTGGTGTGATTCCTTCTAAAACATGAAAGGTCTTGGAATAATTACTCGGGCTGTCAAACCCCACTTCTATGGCAATTTCAGCGATCCATAGCACGAATTGGCAAGCCTGGTGGAAAGGCGATTTGGATCGCCCCATGGTTGTATTGGAGAGGTTGGTACCCCCGGATGGCAAATCCTTTCCAAAAGGGAAGAACTTACCGGTTTTCAGTGATTTTGATAATAGTCCATTCCAAATCTTCACGGAATACATTGGATTCCGGGTGTCGGTAATCCGCCTCCGGAGGAGTGGCTGGATTTATTGCTTCGAATCAGGGATGCCGGGAAGTTGTGTCAGTTATACGTCACACCCGATGGCGCAAGAAAGATTAAAAATGAACTGGGAGGAAAGGGCTTTGCCTTTTACATTTGGACAGAAACCTCACACGATGAGGCATTAAAACTGATTGATGATCTCTACAGCTAAATATGGTAAAATCAAATAATTACAAGTAATGTTTTGATAACATGATCAGTTATGAAAAGAATTAAAATAGTATTCATTGTCGTTTTCTGCTTTGCATTAAATGGTTGTGGCAAAAATGATACAATTTCTATTGATAATTTTTCAATTCACCGCAGCATAATTCCTGATGATCAGCTCATCCACTTTACCGTGAAAAAAGTTTTGCTTTTTAATGTCTGTTCCGATTAAAATTGTTGCATTTTCTGCGGAGAAGGAGGGTATATCAATATCCATGTATCCTACTTCAAAACCATTGATATACAAAACAGGTTTGGAATTGTTCCCAAAAAATATTTTTACATGCTTCCATTTTGAGTTCTCATCAAATGATACCAGGTCCATGGGATAAGGTCTGTATTCAAAGTGCCGGCTTACTTCACCAGCAGTATGATGAACTGCTGAAATGGCGAAAGTGGCCGCACTGTATGCATCAACATATGTTGTATCTATATCAGAAATAGTCACAGAAAAAATGCCGTCCATGTAATCCAATACCGTTACACCTTCTATTATCCGGTAGGGTGAAAACCAAAAATCAAATTCCAGTTGTTCATGTTGCTGTAGTTCAAAAGAAAGGTAGGTTGTCTTTCCGTCAAAAAAAGCAGCGCCATTTTCACTTCCATCCTTGTCAATCATAAATTCAACTTCACCTTCAGTCTTTATTTGGTGATGATATGTGCTTTCATCATTTATGCTTCCATCAAACCGGAGATACACGATAGTATCATTTTCCTTGTACCCGGGAATTCTTTCCGTTTCTTTTGTGCAGCAATTTAATACAAGGATAGTTATACCCAATGCAATTAGAACTACTATTCTATTAATCATTAATTCTATCGTTTAATAATTGTTTCATGAAATATAATTTCATTATTAAGTTCAAGTTTCAAAAAGTATGTGCCTTTTGCAAACCTGGAAAAATTAACAGGAGACCTGTCAAATGGCGCATAATACATTAATCTCCCGGTTTCAGAATAAATACAGACATCAGGTTTTATTTCTGAATCTACCTCAATAAATAAATTATCCCCTACAGGATTGGGAAAGATTTTTGCTATTTGCTCCTTAGCAGTTGTAACTGCACTTGAAGAAGGATAAATAGTATAAGAAAAAGAAAATACAGGGGAAGAATTATAGCCATCTTTATATGCAATGGCTTTAATAATAGCAGATTCCTCAATTGTTATACCTGTACCATCAAATATACCAGAATTTTCATCCGGGTTTGATCCATCAAGGGTATAATAGATACTCGCATTTTCTTTAGCTGTATACAAGTTAATAGTAAGGGGTACGGGATAGGTTCCTGGTACTCTATCCGGGTAAATTCCGCCTAATTTTGAAGTTTCCTGTGCCCCGTTCACCAATTCAATACCATCATCTGTTTCCAGGTTGCGCGTGTATTGCATGTCCGCAGCATTATTCCAGTGTTCGTGCACGCCCAGGCTAAAGAGTATGCTGCCCTCCCCTTCCGGATCATATTTGGTTCCGGAAGGTGGATTATCAGCCTGTGATGCTTCGTGAAGGTAATTATCCACGCTACCGTAAACATTATTCTGAGTTGGTTCGCTTCTCAGGAAGTCAAGACCTACCGACTCGATTGCCACACCATCCTGCGAGATAAACAGGCTTGAGGTCCAGTCGTTATTGAATGGAGCCATAGACCATTTGGTTGGTGTGCCTCCCTGCGAGGTAGAGCAATACAGTGCATCTATGATAAACAGGAGAGTCTTTTTACCAATATCCTTATGGCCCATTAAATCGACCAATGAATTATAACTACCCATGGGGGAAGCACAAAAATCCCAGTTCCCCGAACCTCCGCATGTTCCATGATCATGGGCGGCAATATAGGGATGTACTCCCGCGGCCTTGGGACCGTAATAATCGTATTCTTCATCATAGGAGTAGAATGTACCCAAATGGTTTTTGGCACACATGGTTACCCCGGTAAGTGAATGGCCTTTTAAATTCGCGAGGTTAATGATATAATCTGCCTGACTTACACCTTTTGGCAGAAAAGTGGCATTGCCCCCTTCCCTTTCGAGGGTTAATTCTTCAGACCAGTTTATTTGAGCGTCCCCATCAATTTCGTATTTTCTCCAGTTATTTTTTCCCTCGTATCCATTATCATCCATAAATTGAATTCCGGGATATTCATGGGTAATGGTTGTATAGATCGCCATGGTAATGGATCGGCTTTTATCGTACACAAGGATATTACTTTCGGCAACACCTACTATATTAACAAGATGTCGTATGTATGATAATAAAACCTGGGGTGTGGTGTTTGCTTTATTATCAGGGGAATCAGGACTTTTGGAATTGTTCATGTTTACTTTTATGGCAATTTTTTCTCCCGCAGTATAAGCCACATCACCCTTATCGTTGGTACGGTTAAAATACCTGAATATCATATCGTAGGCCTTTGCAAGGTCATTCTCATTGGTTAACCATTGGATGGTATGTTTTGCCATGGAATCAACGATGGCCTGATTGGTATTATCCGCACTCCACCAATAATTTGAGCTACCATCCCAGCTCGTGGCTTCCTTTTCATGTACCCATACTACCCTGCCTGGATTTACACCTCTGGCAAATCCCATCGGGGAGTTCGGTAAATCAGTCGGAACAAAAGAATTTTCTACAAAAAAGGCATTCAAGTTCAAAGGGAAGTAGATAGACCTTGATATCAAGATGATACTGATACCTGCAATTAATAAAACTACTCCTTTTATTGAAAAACTTTTAGCCATTAATTGTTTACCTTTCCTTATAATCCCGAAAGATCCCAGAGTGAAAACTATCCATAAAACAAAACCAGATGCAATTGGGAATGCTGCTTGCTGACAAGGATATGCAGCACGTGAAGGTTTAGGTATAACACGAATAAGAAACCATAACAGGGCAATTAATCCTGTACCCATCAAAAAAATCCTGTTAAAATGCTTTTTCATTGCAATGTATATTTAAATTGAGCACGAATAAGACAATCGTTAAGTGGAATCGCTCAATGGGTTAAAATCAGATGTAAATATATTTCAAAGTGGCGGGTTAAACTATAAGAATTTGTGCAAAAGATATAAGAGATGTTACTGTTTTTGAATGCTGATTATTATTAAAAAGTGGGTTTGTGATTAATCGCGGAAGGTTTGTTCATATATTTTTGTTGTTTTGCAGGGGTATTGACATGCAAGTTTTGAGAACCAGAACTTTTCTTCCACGCTCATGGCTATTTTCATTTCCCGGTAACCCGGCCCTAATGAGACTACCGGAGTTCCCCGACCAGAAGCAATTTCGTCACGTACCATTCCTGCCCTGCATAATCTGCCTGATTTTGATTGAAATTATCCTTGTTTCGCAGGATTTTTTCTTTATCAATATTTACATCCAGGAGCGTAATAGTAACCGTATGTTCTCCATGCTCCATTTCGGGATACAGCCAAAAATGTCTCCTGTAAAATGAACACCAGGGGTCAAATCGTTTAATAGTATCGGGAGGGAGGTTGTCTATTTCAGCCAGCAGGAAACCGGATTTTGGGCCTATTGCATCACTGAAACCAAAACGGCTTCCTGTAAAGCTAAAAGAAATACTTGTTCCCGGTGTTGAAGACACCAACGTACCAGGTATTTTATCTCCAAAGTTATCATAAAAAGGCACGTTGGAAGGGGATATTTTGTTCCATTCCCCTTGAAGTTTTAAATCAGAAACATCAATCATGGTAGCGTTAAAGAGATTATCTTCCCTGAGAGGAGGAGGCAGAGGTTCTTTTTTGGAAGATTCATATTCCTCAAGGATCTTCATCGAACGAATAAATACTTCCGTATATATTTCATGTCCGGTTTCCGGGTAAGGATGCACGCCATCGCGGCTAAAAACAGGTATCCCGTTAATGTAAGCAGAATCACCTCTAAAAATCAGCCTATTGTCTTTCACCCTCATGGCCACTTCCGGTCCAAAATTAATGGATGGGATACCATAGTAGTCTGCTACTTTTTCCATTGCCCGGACAGACGAAAATTGATTTCCGTTCAACACCGAATCGAGTTTTTCTTCTTTCAGGGTGTAAATAAAACAGATGTCGGGAACCTTTTCAAGTTCATGAAGTTGCCTCACGATGCCCTCCATGCTTCTTATAATTTGTATGCTGTCATTGTTACTGTCATTAACAGCAAATTCAACCAGAACCAGATCGGGTTCATGGGGTGAAACATCACGAGCCAACCGGAAGGCTCCAAATTCTGAAGTTGTGCCCCCGATGGAGGCATTCACTGGGTTTATATTGGAGTTATTAAAATAATCTTTCATCCACGCAGCACTCTGCACGCGCCATCCTTCTGCATCTGTTATGCTGCCACCAAAATAGACTATTGTAACAGAGTCTCCGGATTTTGCTCCTCTAATAAAGTTCCCGATTCCATCCCTTGTTTTTAATTCGTCGGGGCGGGTTGTTGGCTCCTGAACACACTTTGCATTCAGCAGAATGATGGTCGAAAGAATCAGTAAAACTCTCATTGGCTTATAATTTTAGACTTGCAAATTTAATAGAGTTTGTCATTAAAATAGAGAGTCTGGATCAAAAATCAATACCATAAATTTTCATTGCTGCCGATTCCAGACATTCGGTAGAGCATCCATAGGTGCATATTACCGTTTTGTATTCGGGTAATACGGTAAAGGGATAAGGGCTGTTTGTTACCACTATGGTAGGTTTACCCCAGCTTACCACTTCTTTCACAAAGTTATTCCCGTCAAGATGTCTGCGGCCGTAATAATTGGTAATCACAATCACGTCGGCCTGATCATACCTGTCTTGTATTCTTTTTTTGTCATTTTCCGTGAAAGTAAGATCGGTTTCAATGCTTCCCACGTTTTCGGATTGTTCCAGCATTTTTTCCCAGAAAATAGACGGGTGGCAATGCTGACTGTTGGTGTTCAGATGCATGGGATTAATTTGTTCGATAAGGAGTACCCGGGTATCCTTTTTCAGTGGCAGTAGATTTTCTTCATCACGGATAACGGTGGTTGCCTTTCTCGCGGAATCAATACAGATGGATTTTACTTTCGGGTTGGCAATTCCTTCACCGGCCTTTTCCGGTTCCTTAATTCCCACTTTCGAATCTTCATTAAAGAATCCATAATCATACTTCACGCCAAGCGTTCTCATCACGGCATCGTCGATTCTTGATTCTTTTATTTTCCCGTTTTTAACAGCATCAACAATCTGTGGAAAAACCTCATGAATGATGGGTCCTTCATCGCGGATCAACAACAGGTCTGCACCTGCATTTAAAGCTTTTATTAAAGCATCGCCAAATTCAAAGCGTGAAATAATCCCACCCATAGCCATGGCATCCGTTGTTATGGCTCCTTTAAACCCCATATCTTCTTTTAAGAGGTTGGTAAGGATAATTTTTGAAAGTGTGGCAGGTATATCGGCGGGCTCGAGTTTAGGATAAGCTGTGTGAGCAGTCATCACCGCCGGCATTCCTTCCTTAATCAATGCCTTGTATGGTTTCAAATGTTCTTCCATTTCAGATGGGGAAAGATCAATAACCGGAAGTCCGGAGTGTGCATCGGATGCTGATTCACCACGGCCCGGGAAATGTTTACCCGTTGCAATAATTCCGGCATCGCGCCATCCGTTCAGCATTTGTTTCGCGTATTTAATAACAGTATCAGCATCCTGGCCAAAGCTTCTTACCCCGATTTCCGGGTTCATGGCATTGGTATTAATATCAAGCACCATGGAATGGGTCCATGAAAATCCGAGGGGGAGAAGTTGTGATCCGATGGCCCACGGCACATCATAGGCCATCTGGGGGTCTCCCTGGGTGGTAAGTCCGAGGTTGTTCGGGAACTGGTGGGCGCCACCATGATAATAATCCCCGCTTTGATCTCCTTCAAAATCAAAGGTTATATGAAGGGGCAAACCAGAATCGCTGTCGAGTGAGCTTTGTTTCAAAGTATTTAAAAACCTGCAGTATTCTTCATTCGTGCAGTGAGGAACAGGTATACCGGGAATGTAATCTTTCATTGTTCCTGAAGGAACCCTTAGCATCCTGTGGGCAAACTCTGGTGGTGTGCATCCCGGATCGTGCCAGGCAGTTCTAACTCTCCAGTAAAAACCGACCCGTATTCCGGCAGGAGTATATTTTTTGATCCTGTGGAGTATCTCAGGTGTGATCACTGTCCCGCAATATCCCAATACCAGACATTGTCCCACTTTCTGCTCCAATGTCATTTTCGATATGATGTCTTCAATAAATTTTTGCTTTTCCATTTTATCTATTTTAAAAATTGAATTTTAGTTTTTCTTATTTTCCAGCGAGAGAGATCAGGTATAGCAGGAAGAAGAGCAATGCCCCACCCACAACTGTCCAGATAATTCCCTTTATATCTGTTCTGTCAAATTTTTCAAATTCCCAGTTTGTATCAGGAAACATTTTCTTATAATCGAAACGTTGGGGATTTTCCATGGATAGTTGAAGCTGTCGTGCATCTTCCTCTTTGTCAGCAATAGCAGGAGTTTTCATTTTAGCGTAAAAACGATCCACGGTCTTTTTATCATCCGGTCTGGTAAGTAATGCCACGATGAATAATATAAGAAAAGGCCAGATAGTTCTGAATGCCAGGCGGATTGTTTCATTCAATGCTTGCGGGTTTTTCGAAAGATCAAATCCGATCGCATCCATTAAAACAAGCTCAAGTGAAAGCATTCCCGATCCATATACCTGATTCTGGTCATTCATTTTCAGTCCCTGCGTCCAGAATATTGAGCTTTCCGGTGTTTTATATATTTTTTCGAATTTATCACCTTCCTTGAGCCTCCCCGGCATGGTTCCTTCCGAAAGGCCCTTTCTATCCAACCGGTCCCAAAGAGCAATTTCTTTTTGCCGTTCAATTACATCCACCTCTCTTGCAATATATGTTTTTTTGATGATTCTTGGTTCAACTGTTTTTGAAAGGTATTCGTCGGTTCTGACACCTGGCAGTGCCGGAATAAGAATTTGAAGGACAACAAAAAGTAGTGCAGTTGATATAGCTGAAGCCCAGGTACCGGGTCTGTTGGCTCTTCTCCATTTCATTCCCAGCCAAAAACCGGCAGCTACTACCACATTAAATTCCCACAAAAGCTTAATTATCTGGTAAACATTATCAAACTGACGGGCTATTACCACACCTCCTGTTATGATAAAGACACCCATAAGTGCGCCGGTTCGCACATAAGTTTTCTCCTTTAAACGAGGGAAAAGCGGACGGAAAAGATTGTGAGTCAGCAGGCTGGAAGCGGTAATCATTAATGCGGTTGCCGTGGACATTAGGGCGGCAAGCAAGGCAGCAACCATTAACCCGACGAGTCCAATACCCAGGGAGCCAAGCAGGTCTCTGGAAGCAACTCCCCAAAGATAGTCCGGATTGCCAAGATGATTTGCATACAGGATTATCAGAAAGATGGCCGTAACTCCCCAAAAAAGCGTGGCTACCCTTTTTAGGTAAATACCCGTTGTGAAACCTGATCTGGCGATTATTTTCTGTAAATGTAACCGGGGAAGGATGAAATTTCGTGCAGGTATGATATATTACTGCAAATATTCAATTTAGCAGCAGCCTCTGTGGTGGGCAGTAAAAATTATCAGCTTAGCCTGAATAAAATACGTGCAGGAGAACCACCGGTGAGCAGGTTTTCAGACGAATCGGTTTATTCATATAATTCAAAAAAAGCTCCGGAAGGTAAAGATCGCAATGGATCCTGTTTAAATTTAATAAAAGTATGGAAAATGCAACATTAGAAATAGGATATGAGATTATTGTGCTATTGCGCATAATAAAAATCTAACATCTTTGTAAAATAATTTTAGTTAGTAGTTTGTAGTTAAAAGGATCTCCCGGGTATTAATTCTTTCAGGACTCTTCCTGTTCGGTTCATATCAAGATCAATTTACCGGGGGATCCTTTTGTTATGATAAAATTTTTAAATCTCAAATAAAATGCGGGAAAGAAATAAAGACAGGTTTAAGAAGTATCTCCGGTTTGGATCAATCTTATTATGTGTGAGTATAGTTTTCTTCTTGTTTTTTCACTGTCGTAATAGTGAAAAAGATGAACCTCTGTATTTAAATACAGGTCTAACGGTAGAAGAAAGAGTAGAAGACTTACTGAGTCGAATGACACTTGAAGAAAAAGTTGCGCAGACTCATTGTACAACCGCTGATAATTTTGTGAACAATAATAAGATAGATACATCGAAAGCCGATTCTCTTCTGATCTATGGTATTGGTGAAATAAGAGATTATTTTCACACAGATGAAGCACATTCTGTGCAAATACATAATT
>CAYRTD010000159.1:0-8871 GCA_964426915.1 uncultured Bacteroidaceae bacterium
GGGGGGAGTTTTACCTTTTTGAATTCTATAGGTTTTTCTTCTTGATCCTGAAGTATGAAACCTTTAATTTTTTCTTTATCAAGGAGAATAGTTTTTAGATCAGAATCCCTTAACCATAATATCTCATCTTTTGTACAATCATATCTCAATAGAACCTTGTCAACCCTCGCATCATTAATGAGTATAACGGTTCCACCCGACCAATCCGAAAGAAAAGGTGAATTATTTCCTGAAGAATGGTAAGGCAAAAAAGTGCCCGTTAACCTTTCGCTTCTGACCTGGGCTGGAAAAAAGATATCGGAATCACATTCCTGGGCTTTTATCAATACAGGAAGATATACGAAGATGAGAAGAATATAGAGAGTTTTTTTCATAGCCAGTAGTTATTTAACAGAAACTTCCATTTTTTCAGATATTGGGATTGTACCATTTACCAATCCTTTTGATTCAATTAAAAAATCTGCCTTTAGATCAGAGCTGTAAAATTCAAGTGAAACCTTTTTATCCCCTTGAATTTTTATCATTGGGTTGAAATACATCAATGGTCTATATATGGGTATATTATGCATTTTCACAAGATCTTCATCTATTTGCAGGATTGCTTCGGATAATTGAACAGATTTGGTTTCATTATTAATAATGAATTGTTGATCTACATATTCTTTGGGTATAGTATTATCATATGTCCGGATGGAAATAATTCCATTAAAAGTCAGCTTACCATAAAAAGTTCTTGATGAGGTTACAGCGATTGATTTTATATCATCTGATCCGAGACTATCAAGATATGCATAGTTATTGAAAGGAATTCCATTCAAAAGCAGCAGCGCATTTTCCATCATAGATAAATTCGTTTCCGGATCATAGAGATGTAAGGAATATTGGCCATTTTTATTTTTGAATTTTAAAAGAGGCAAAATATTAGAGGCTATTTCACTAAAATTCTTAAGTTTAATAAAGTCGGCAGGATAAACTACATAATCCGGTTCAGGATTAAATCGAATTCTAACCTGATTATGAGGTAAGGGAATTTTTTTTCTTTTTTCCCGATCTTCATCATAGATGAGATTCACCATTCTAATCTTTTTATACAATTCCTGAACTTCCTCTAACCGGTTTGGTTTATCTGGCAATGCTACCGAAACAGGTCCTGGAAAAATTGATTTTTTATTGATTTCCAGGCTATAAAATCCCCGGTTTTTTATTGCATAGGGTAGATGAAGTAATAGCATTTTCTCATCATAGAATCCATCGGTCAAAAAGATGAAATGACCAGTTTCGTCAGTAATAGCATATTCCAGAATATCTACAGAATCTTTAACAGCCAATAGAATCACCTCATTTTTCACTGGTTCGCCAGTCACTGTCTCTTTAAGAAATCCCTCCAGTAAATATCCTTCGTGTTCAAAATAAGATACTGCACCTTTATTTCGCACATTATCATTAAATTCGATAGAATTATTCAGAATTACAGGATTTTGATCCAATGATGAATCAAGGAGTGGGTTTGTCCGATGAGTTACGGAAAGTGATACAATAGCTGAATCAGTTTCCTCCAGCCCCTCGATTGATACATCCAGGACAATTTTCCGACGTACAGACCATACTTTATTATCAGTAAATACTTTCAATTTGTATTCAGGAGAAATTGAGGGATATTCCGGGCTGTTGCTCTCAATGTTACTCAGGGGTTGGGGACTGACAAATTGTTTCTCCATCCCGGTTTTTGAAAAAAGGTATATCTTCGTATGAAGGAGATATTTTGATGGAAAATTACGCATGAATGAGGAAAATGCATATAAGCTGTATATACCTTCAGGGATTGTATCCGGCAATGTTGTTTTTTCCAAAACAAAATTCTCCTGATGGCTATTCCGCCATGAGTGAACTTCTTTCCCTTCGGAATTGATTAAGGAGAAATATACTACCTTAGATTTTATATTAAATACAGAGGAAGAAGGATTGTAAAACATAGTACTATAGTACAGATCCTCACCTGGAAAGAAGATTTTCCGGGGTACATGGACAATCAGATTTTCATTTTTCAGATAACTGCAATCAGGTATCTGTGCTTTTATAAGCACAGAATAACCCAAAAGGGAAGCAATCAAAAACCATATATGCTTGTAATGATATTTCATGTAATTAATAATTAAAATTCAATCCAGAAAGGTGGCGGACTCTGGAAACTTATACCACTTGATTTAGGAGGTGAATAGTGTTCAAGTTTTTTCTGCTGTATAATATCACTTCCGTTACTCCAGTTAAAAGCATTAATAGAAGTAGTGAGAGAACTTACTTCAAAAAACCCAAGAACTGTTTCATTCTGCTTGTTAATATAATGAAGGTTTCCTTCAATTTGCGAAGGAAGCGGATCAAATATTCTGTCCTCAGCAGTAAGCAGGGAATGGATATCCTGATAATATAAATAGCTTTGCTTTTCTATAGAATATATATTATGAATTGCTATCCACCCCATAGGCATAATTGCAGAACTGGTATCGGTGGCAGTGGCCGGATTATGAATATATTCAAGAAAACCGGTTTCTTTTTTTCTAATAATTTCGATGTTGTTATTTTTGGTTGTATAGGCAAGGTTTGGAAGCTGGTCTATGTTCCTTACATTCCAGATGTATACCGGAATGATTAAGTTAGGAGCAGCATACCAATAATACATGAATTGGTATATTACAGTGGTTGACAGCCTGTAAAACTGTTGTTCATCTTCATCTGATTCCATATCAAGGTAGACATACAGGCCTTTTGCATCATTGACTATCAGATCACCAGAAACATTTTTATCTATTATTTTTTTAATTCCTGTTTCTGCGAATAGATTGAAACGATTAGCAGGAGCAGGCATTTTGCAGGGAGTTGATTCCAATACTGAACCATCAGACAATTCAACCCGCAGTCTGTATTCTTTGCCGGGGTTACCCTGGAAATCATCCAACACTGGGACATAAGTGCCACGATCTATATTGAAAAACTCTGTTGAATTACCATCTGTCTCAAGGATTGATATTAAAGCATCAGGAATATTGGGAAAATGTTTTTCGCCAAATATCTGGGCGGTAGACATTTTTATGGATGATTCATTCTTTTGATCGGTTAATATGCCCTGTATTACTGGAATATTATTCATTTCCGGCTCCAGCTCCGGGTCGTATATTTTTTGACAAGCGTATGAAAATATTGTCATTGCTATCAATAAGAATATTGGGGCGTATTTTGTTTTCATGATTTTTTAAAAAATGAAATTATAAGATACAGTTGGGAAAGGAACACCAATCAGATACATTTTATACATACTAAACCATCTGTAATCATTTGTATAATCAGGAGTTTCTTTTTTATAAAAAACAGAATATGCATTTTTTCGTCCATAAACGTTCATTAATGAGAATGTCCAGCTGCCCTTCCATTTTTTTGCTTTGCGAAGGCTTTCATCTATATGAATTGAAAGATCGAGTCTATGATAGGGTCGGAGGCGGTATTTATTTCTTTCAGAATAATATATGAGCATGTTTTGACCAAAGGGGTACTGGTATTCAGGCAGTGTAATTGCCCTTCCGGAGGAGAAGGAAAAACTTCCTGATAATCTTACTCTTCTGTTTACATGATACGTTGTAATAAGATTTAGATCATGAGGTTTGTCAAAAGAAGAAGGGAACCAGGAATTTTCATTGATTATTTCTTTACTTAGCTCACCATCGGTTTTTCTGAAAGATCTGGACCAGGTATAACTCAACCAGCCATCGAATTTTCCAAAGTTTTTCTTAACAAATAGTTCCATTCCATAATTTTTTCCGGATGTCTCTAAAAGCTCCGTTTCGATATGATCTACCATTACAATAGATGCATTATTTTTAAATTCCTTCAGATGGGAAAGATCCTTATAATAGAGCTCAAAAGATGTTTCAAGTTTGTTATTATAAAAGTTATGATAATAACCTAAAGCATATTGGTTAGATAATACAGGTTTTAACCAGGGATCTGATAATTTCCACCTGTCTTCGGGAGTGGCAATTGAAGTATAGGAAAGCAGATTTACGTATTGGTAGTTTCGGTTATAACTTATTTTTACCGAGTTTTTTTCTGTCAATTGATACTTCAATGACAACCTGGGTTCGAAACCATGATATAATGAAATATTTTCATTTCGATTATAATAAGTAGTATCAGTTATGAAGAGTGGCCCACGGGGATTCCTATCCATGTAGTTGTAGATATTTCCCGGTCCCAGGTATTGATAAAGAGAATAACGTATTCCCAGATTGATTGAAATATTCTTGTTAAGGCTGTACTCATCACTAATAAAAGCGGCCCATTCAGCGGCCTGTTCATGTTCCAGCACTTGTTCATTAATCAGGGAAAAATCTCCAAGAGGCTTCTGATGACCGGGCCTGATCTTGTAAAATATTGTCTTTACACCTCCATCTATATAATGTTTGTTAAGGTTATTATTGCTAAATCTGATATTTATAGATGAATAGCTTATTTTTGAAGTTATTCGGTTTTTGTAGAACTCATTCTGGATTTCATCTTTATCGATGAAATAACTGCTGTGGGCGAGGGTTAGTGAAGAAGCAAATCCACCTTTGTAAATGTGGTTCCAGCGGAAAGAACCCAATGTATTGCCATACCCATAAGACAATCTGGAGGCATAGGTAAAATTATCGAAACTGGAATAGCCCATAAGAGTTATATGATCTTTTTTACCATTCCAGTTGAGTGTGCCATTTATATCGTAAAAAGATGCAGAGCTGGTTCTGAGATTAAAATCATTCATTTGTTTTAGCAGCCAGTTCGAATAGCTGCTTCTGCCCCCTATTCTTAAAGAGAGTTTTTCTTTAATCAAGGGAGCTTCCAACATGAGCCGATTATTATATAAACCAATACCACCTCTTGAATTGAATCTTTCCGGTATATTGCTTTTAAGATCGATCTTCATTACGGAGGAGACCCTCTCACCATAAAAAGCCGGCATATGTCCTTTATATAATGTAATGTTTTCTACTGCATCCGGATTAAGTACTGAAAGTAATCCAAAAACATGCGCAGTATTAAACAGGGGAGCATCTTCAATCAGATAGAGATTTTGATCTTCACCTCCACCACGAACATTGATTCCGGAACCAAATTCACCAACAGATTTTACCCCCGGCATGAGGGTAAGCCCCTTTAAAACATCTTTTTCTCCGGTGAGAATGGGTATTTGTTTAAGAGACTTCGCATCCATTTCGATAATACTCATTTGGTTGCGGGAAACATTCCTATCCATTTTCTGAGCATATACAGTAATTTCTTCCAGGCTGAAGCTGCTTTCGAAAAGCTGAACATTTAATTCGCCATCGCCTATTATTTGGATTTTTGATTTGGATTTTTGATAACCTATACTTGAATATTCAATCGTATGGTAACCAGGTTTCATTTTGATCAGATAACTTCCATTGAGATGTGTAATGGTGGCATTTCCGGAATTTTCAACTACAACGGTTGCACTGGGAAGAGGTTGGTCGTCTTTACCATCTGTTACCTTTCCCGTTAGGGAAACTTCGTTGTATTTTCCTGCATCATTAGGATCTCCAATCACGATGGTATTAATATCTTTCCCGATTGCATGAGGATTCTTTATGTTGCTGTTATAAAATTCAACTGCTCCTTTTGGGAAAAATATCACACCATCTCCAATTACCTCATAAATATAGGGTTTGTCCTTGAAAAGAATATCCAGGGCCTTTGAGAGACTAATATTTTGAAATGTATCCTTCGTGTAATAGGTGTCAAACCATTCATCTTTATAATAAAAGTTTATTTTATTGTTTGAGGAAAAGTAATTTAGGTATTCGGTCAGTTTCATTGCTTCGGAGGTGGTAAATGTCACCTTTATTGAATCGATTTGAGAAAAAGCAACTCTACATGAACAGAGTAACAACACAAAGATGACAGAAAGCCTGAGCCAGAAAATCCATGGAATTCTGGCAGAAAGATGCATGTTGATTTTCATTACAACTTAATATTTCATTAAACTGTAAAATTAAAAGCAAGGAACTATTTTTTGTATAATAAAATGGTTAAATAGTATAACATTTAATTCTCTTTCCACAATAATTGATAGAGGAAAATGAGAATTATGAATCAGTATATAATACTCTCAGACTGTTGTTTATTGGGATTTTCAGAGAATGATCTTCAAGCTATGGAAATCTCATATTACGATTCGCTCCAGGCAACCGGACCTGTTTATGAATCAAATAGTACCCCATTATGCTAAAATTTGAATTCTTTTTCCTGTCTTCTTAGGTTTAGATTTCTCTAATTTGTATCAGATCAAGAAGAGAAATTTAAAAATCAAATCAAGTGAAGGAATTAATTGCACAAATGAGAGTAACGTTATTATGCTGCTTAATACTATCAATGTCCACCAGCATATCCTATGGAGGCGAAAAGCAGGGACTTACCAAAACAGAGTCACCCGTTCCGTTCGGGAAGTTGACATACGTAACCGGCTATGGTTTTAAAAAAGATGATATTAATTTAAAATTCGTAAGAATTAATGATGAGGAAACGATTTACCCGGATGAAAATATTTCCTTTCATAGCCTTTTGAAAGAGAGAGCTGTAAATCTTCCTGCTGTTCAGCAATATGAGAATATCCTTACCGTTAAACTGCCTGAAATGAAAAACGGTCTGGCGTTGTTATTTCTGGAAAATGAAAAGGACATTAATCATGCAGTTGTTGTAAACCGGCCTGAATTACAGTGGCTTTCAACAAATCGGGCTGAAACAGGAGATACCCTTAGAGCTATCGGGAAAGGATTGGTAAATATTGGGCTTTATCCTGAAAGAGACAGTAATGGTTTACCAGTAAGTTATGCTGATTATATTCCTTCTGATACAAGGGTTGTTATAAAAGATGCAACAGGTAATTTTTTTGATTGTAAAATAGTAAAAACATCTGCCTATGATGTTCATTTTATTATACCCGATGGCGTAAAGGCAGGTGAAGGTAAGTTGTTCGTTCATGCAGGAATTGGGGGGCAGTATGGATGGTCGGAATACCAGTTAGTTAATATTAAGAATGAAAAAGAATGGTCGTCAGAAATTTTTAATGTCCGTGATTACGGTGCTGTAGGTGATGGTTTCGCCGACGACACCAAACCGGTTCAGGATGCAATAGATGATATCAGGAAGAATAAGGGAGGGATACTTTTTTTCCCTGCCGGAGGTTATCATCTCAATGCCATGTTCAGAGTGCCCGAAAATACGATAATAAGAGGAGAAAGCAGGGAAAGAACCTGGATTTATTTGCCAGATGGTTTTCATACCAATGCTATGGATTCCACCGTTAAAGTTGTTTTTGCCGGTGAGGGTTCCATTGGCATGGAAAACCTGAGTGTTCATGCCGTTTATGTTAATTATATTCTCATGGCACCTGTTGGTAATACTATTCCCGAAAACTGGATAGAGTTTTCATGGGAAGAACATAACACCATCCCTGGTGCAGATCATTCTTTTGTCAGGAACTGCAGACTGCTGCACAATCCTACACATTTATACCACAGGCGCGAGGATAACCCAAGGAAGGGCTATTTCATAAGGGACCAAAGTGTGAATGTTTTACTGAGGGGTAATTATATAGAAATTACAGATTCCGAATTCCAGGGAAAAGAATCAAATGTATATCTCTGCGATAGCAAATATTCAATTATTTCAGACAATATCATGCATAGTGGGAATACAGGCAACAATATCGGATTGCAACATGGAAAAATTGGATACGAAAAAATTATTGTTGAAAATAATGTTCTCGATGGAATTGCACCAACCCATCATGGTTCAGTATGGATGATGCACGGTGGAAAGAATTTGTTTTTTTATAATAATGATGTGGTACGACAATTTTGGGTGAGTGATAATGAAGGGCTCCTAGGCCATATGTGGGGATACCGTTTACCCATTTTTATAAAAAAAACTTATGATGACAGGATAGAAATTGACCTTCAAAAATGGGAGCAGTACTGGAATAAAATGGAAAAGGAAAACGGGAATCTATCAAAATACTTCCCATTCAACAAGCAGAAAGTGAATGTTAATGATTTCTCTATATATGAAGGAAAGGAAGTTCAGGTGTTTCGTGGGCAGGGAATTGGACAGGTCAATACAGTTGACCGGGTTGAAGGCAATATTCTCTATTTTAAAGACCCTTTTAAAACACCACTTACCAAAGAATCATTTTTAGTCCTTCATGAAGCACCTGCCTTCAGACACATAGTCTTTGCTAAAAATCGTATAGAAGATACCGGTCAGGCAATTTTTCTGTGGGGACATAGTCACGAGATCGTAATAGACGGGAATTCGGCTGTTCGTACGGGGCCGATTGGTGGATGGACCGTATTTCATGCGTTCAGTGTGGCAGGTGGTTGTCATTACTTCCAGATTATTAATAATTATTGCAGTGAAGGAAGGGCTTTCGTACCAGGTCAGCATAGACCGGGAGGACGGTATGTTGCTGGTGGCATTGGCGCACAATATAGTTGCGAAAGCAATTGGGCATCAGGTGGAGGTGCTTTAAATTATGCAGGTTATATAATCAGGAATAACTTGCTGGAAAATGACTGTTCATTTAGCTTTCCTGGTTATGAGAACACATGGTGTTCTTCTGAACTTGACAAATCATCTGAGCAAAAATTTACCCCTTTCGATTTCGTGGGAATGGTTTTCGAGGATAATACAAACAAGGATTGTAATTATGGAATGTACCTTGGAAAGGGGATGAAAGCAGTTATAAAAAACAACGAGTTTATTAATGTAGAAACAGAGGTTATTGGTGCAGAAAATGAAGGAATAATGTTCTTGAAGTAATTG
>CAYRTD010000160.1:0-8818 GCA_964426915.1 uncultured Bacteroidaceae bacterium
TTTATCTGATAGTTATAGCGTTTTAGACCTTGTCCCGTGATAAACTCACGCTAGTCTCAGAATATTTTCATCCGTTTGTACATGAATGGTTTTATCTAATCGGTTGATTAACTCAATTTTTTTCTCCTGGAGATCATTTTTAAATATTTCCGTGGTCTCCTGGAATTCTTTATATAGATTTATCTTTACGAGATCTACTGTACTTCGCGTAAGCTGCGACTTTGTCCAGACAACAAGATTATTGGTCAGGTTCAGGGTTGCGCTAACCATGGACAAAAGCTCATTTTCAGCTTTTTTCCTATTATCATTTTCTAATTGTCCGTACGATATTAATTGAAGCAGGGTATATACAGAAGCCAACGGACTTTTAATATCATGTGATACAATGGATAATAACCTGGTTTTAAAAACATCTTCTTCTTTCAGTTTGTCGTTTGCCTGCAGGATTTGTTCATTTTTCCTGTTCAACTCAATACTATACAATTCTTTTCTCCTATAAGCTCTGTAAGAAAGAAAGGTGAAAATTATGCTTATTAGTCCCAGGATAATCAGGAGAAACTGAATTATTCTGTTGTTATGGATTATTAATTCATTCTTTTCTATTTCAGCCTGTTTCAAGCCTGTTTCAAGTTTAAGTGCCTGATTTTCCTTTTCCTTCCTTTCTAGTTCGAGCCGGATTGCAAAGCTTTTGTTTTTATCCTGGATAAGAGAATCATAATATACTTTCCTGAAATCCAATGCATTCTTTATGTGTTCATATGCTTTTTTCAAATTACCCCTTTCGAACTCTATTTCGGCAATTAACTCGGAGGGATCAAAAATTGTTTCGGGTATTTCAAGATCCATAGATATTTCAAGAGATTTCAGGCCATAATAATATGCACTGTCTCTCATGCCCTGAATATCGTAAACCTGCGCAATTTTAAAAAATCCGGAAGCCATATTCATCCGGTCACCTGCCTTTTCTGATTGATTAAGTGCTTCTCTGTAAGTTACCAGTGCCGAATCATTCTGATTCCTGGCATGATATATATTACCCAGTTTTAAAAGCATAATACCTCTCAGGTATGGGGAGTTCTGGTCTTTAAGAGAAGAAAGGCACTCCCTGATATATTGATATGCCAGTGAATCATTTCCTTCCTGCAGTTCTTTTGTGGAAAGATTGGAAAGACTGATCGTAAGCACGCTCAAATGATTCAACTCTCTTGCAACACGAACTGCTTTCTCTGTAAAAATATTTGCAAGCGAATCGGCTCCAAGTTCTCTGTATAGATTACTCAGATTATTCAAAACCTGTGGATATGAATCTTTTATCCCTTCTTCTTCAAGTATTCCAAGCGAGGTCTTATATGATTCAAGTGCATTAGCATGTTGTCCCTGGTTTTTCTGTACAATCCCAAGGCACTGTTTGAGCTTCGCTTCCTCAATTTTGTATTCATAAACCATTGCCAGGCTATCTCCAACGGAAAAGATGGAATCAGCAATATCATAGTCACCTGCTATAGCATAACTGATACCCATATTGGTAAGAGCAAATAAAAAATTCGTAGTATCATGGGCAAGCAAGGAAGACTCTGCAAGTTTATCCAGCATGACCCGGGTAGAATCGACCTTTCTTTTGGAATTGTATTTAAAGTACCCGGTCAGATTTTTATAGCGTTCTATATTTTGAAGATCTGTTTCCCGGAGTATAATATCCAGATTCCTGAGGGTTGAGTCGATAAAAGATTTATTCCCACTGTTGTATTCCTTTTTTAGCAGTTCAGAAAGTATTCGGATACTGAAATACTCTGCTTCTCCTTCCATTTCCTTAATGGATTGAGTTAAAGACTGGAGAACGGATCTTGATTCTTCAAAATCTGAATATAATAGATCTGAATATTTGTTATATAAATTTAGAATTTCGGTTGTATCGACATCGAACCCGTGAGAATCATTGAAGACATAAGTATTGGAATGCAACAAAAAGGCATTGTTTAGAGGGAAAAGAAATAACAGGCATATCATACAATGCCTACGTATGCCTACTAAGCAATATTCTTTATACGCCATCCTCAATCAATAAAACTCAGAAAAATCCTTTTTAACACCTGCAATGTATTAAAACTGACTGAGAAAAACTATTAAGATTCGATAAATATTGTTCGTTCGCCATAATCTGGAATCATTGAAGTTTACTTTTAGAGTTTGTAAAACAACCTTCCGGTAAGTATTCCGCCAAACACAAAGACCATTTAGTAACTTACTATTTGGTTTATTATCATTTTGGAGTAAATAAGGAAAAAATAGAATATGGAAATTTAATAAAGCTGAGTTGGAAAGCCACATTTTTTTATATCTTTCCAATCACGCATAAAGTGATGCTTTTTGGATAATAATACGGGGATAACAGCATGTAGGGAGATATCAATATTTTTTTTGTTAGCAGCCTTAATCAGAAAAACATATAATTATTATGGAGGTTATTTTTATTAGTGGTATTTTTTTATCTTTTTTTATTGTTGTTTTACTCCTTACAAAAAAACCAAAAGCTTTAACTGATAAAATTTTAGCAGTTTGGATCGCCATTATTGGGATCCATCTCCTGGGATTTTATTTTAATCAACTGGGGTATTGGAAAACATACCCCCATTTAGTAGGTACTACTGCTCCTTTGCCATTACTTCACGGACCAATGCTGTTTTTATACACACTCTATTCATTGCGTTACGATCGAAAAATGAGACTTGTTGACTATTTGCATTTTACTCCTGCCCTGGCAGCATTTCTATATATGTCGAATTTCTTTTTCTTTTACACTGCAGAAGAAAAAAGAATGTTGGACAATGGAGATATTAAAGATTACATGCTATTCTCAATAATATTACTGGTAGCCATTTTAATTTCAGGCATTACTTATGCCATTCTTTCCTATAGACTTACCATAAAACACAAGCAAAAAATAGAAAACAATTTTTCTTACCGGGAAGGGATCAATATCAAGTGGTTACGCAATTGTATATTGAGTATCGGATTGGTTTTTTTATCGGCAACAGTTATTGTTTTGATTCGGGATGCTTTTGGTTTTCAATTTTCTTTTAATGCCGATTACATTATCTATACCATACTTATCGGTTTAGTTTTCTATATCGGGTATTTTGGCATTAAGCAGGAAAACATTTTTACAAGCAAAGAGCATATGGAAAACATAGGGACCGATGAGAGGGGAAAATCTGAAAAATATAAAAATTCAGGTATGAAAAGTGATCTTGTTGCGGAGTTATATGGGAAACTACTTAAGGTCATGGAAGAAGAAAAGCCTTATCTGGACCCTAAACTTAGCCTGTCAGGATTGGCTCAAATTCTTGAGATTTCACCAAATCGGCTTTCGCAAATAATTAACCAGGAAGCAAGTGTTAATTTTCATGATTTTGTTAATAACTATCGTGTAGAAGAATTTATAGCTAGAACACATAAAAATAAAAATTTCAGCCTGCTTGCTTTGGCTCTGGACTCTGGTTTCAATTCTAAATCGTCTTTTAATTATATATTCAAACGGCAAAAAGGATTATCTCCCTCAAAATACTTGTCTGATGATATCTCAGAAGACAGGGAACAATAATTTTTCATCCACTTTTTTCAAATAGGACATAAATATTTAATTTATTATTAATCTGATTGTTAAGTGTGCAATATTATAGGTTTAGACTCCTTCTTTGTCCAATCCTGTAAGTTTGGGCGCTTGCCTTTGATATTTGAATTTAATTTGCTCAAAATAACTCAACAAAAATTTATCAACATGAGTCAGTCAGAGCAAAATAATCCAATCATTAAAAGGTACAAACGACCTTTTACATTTTATTTTTTAAGTACAGCTATTCCCTGGGGCTTATGGTTTCTTAGCGGATACCTAAGCCATCTTGAACCTTTTACTAAAGAACTTGAATGGGCTACCGGAATTACAAGTATTATAGGCCTGATTGCGCCATTTTTGGTCGCGTTATATTTTATGTTACCTGAAAAAGAGCTGCGAGCCGATTTTTTAGGTCGTTTTTTCAATTTCAAAGATATAAAGCCCGAATACATTCTTATTACCTTTTTTCTGATGTTATTAAGTATCTTGATGGCTCAGGCTATATCCCTGTTTTTTGGTTATTCGGCAGAGCAGTTTGCTTTTAGAGGTTCATTTACATTTACATCCTCTTTGTTTCCCGTTTGGTTTTTATTATTGGCAGCACCGATTTTTGAAGAGCTCGCCTGGCACTCTTACGGAACCGATAGCCTTGTATCCCGTTTTAACCTGTTGAAAACTTCCCTGATGTTTGCTCTATACTGGGCATTCTGGCACCTGCCATTATCCACCATTAAAGGGTATTATCACAGCAATCTGGTAGAATCGGGCTGGCTATATTCGCTTAATTTTATTGTTAGCATGATACCTTTTGTTCTTATTATGAACTGGATTTACTACAAAACAAACAGAAATATTCTTCTGCCCATAGTATTTCATATTACTGCCGTATTTTTCAATGAAATCTTTGCAACTCACCCGATGAGTAAGGTCATCCAGACCGGTCTATTGTTAATTGTTTCCGGCTGTCTGCTAATAAATGACAAAGAACTTTTTTTAAAGAGAATATAAATTTGACAATCTAATTTAATGATAATTAAAAAATATCCCATGAATCGACTATTGAAAATAAAACCCGGACTTTTTGCATTATTTTTTCTTATTGTTTCATGCGAAAAGAGTGAAATGAACGAAATAGAGTTTTTACTGAATGAGTCTGATACTGAATTATATACTATTAGTGAAGCCCATATTGAGCATTTACCGCAATCCCTGCAGAAATACCTGAATGCAGCGATGCCAAATTCGGTATGATTCCCAATATGATAATTTTGGTAGTAGTTATGATTTCGTTTTCATCATTAAGCATGAATAAAATGATTACCCGTGAAACGCAGAAAATCCTTTCCGGGATAGACAGTTCTGCATCAAAAATTATTAACGATAGTGATGTGAAAGAACTTCCGGCCCCGGTATATAAATGGATGCAAAATACAGGAATAATAGAAAAACCTGTAATTAATACAGCATATGTAAAGCAAAAGGCATTGATGAAAATGAAAGTTGGAGATAGGGCATGGAAAATGGCAGAGGCAGAACAGTACACATCCATGAATGTGCCGGCCTTTATTTGGACGGTAAAAATGGATATGATGCCTCTTGTAAAAATCAGGGGCAGAGATAAGTTTGTCGAAGGCAAAGGTGAAATGCTTATAAAACTAAATTCCCTTATCAATGTGGTTAAAGAAAAAGGAGAAAGAATGGATGAAGGTACTTTACAACGTTTTTTAGGTGAAATTGTCTGGTATCCTTCTATGGCTCTTAGCCCTTTCATTACCTGGGACCCCATTGATGAATTATCTGCAAAAGCCACTATGAACTATAAAGGCACTTCCGGTAGTGGTACATTTCATTTTAACGAAGACGGTGATTTTATAAAATTTGTTGCTCATCGTTTTATGGGCAATGAAGAGGATGCTATTCGTTATCCATGGGAATTAACTGTTAATGATTATGCTGTTTTTGAGGGTATAAAAGTCCCTTCAAAAATGAAAGCTACCTGGAAACTCGACGAGGAAGACTGGACGTGGCTGGATTTGGAAGTTACTGAAATCAAATACAATACAAAACAATTATAACGATGAATTACTTTAAAATTTTAGGAATTATTTTTGGTTTGATGGCCATGTTAAAACCATTTTACATGCACCTGATACCATGGGATGAAAACAAATTTATCGCAAAAGCATATTCTAAAAAACGACCAAAATGGATTGTTCCGGTTGCAATTGCAGGACTTCTTTTGGTTGCTTTTACATGGTACAAGGAGCTGACGAGCGATGTATCATACTCTATGATCATTACCGTCATTTTTTCACTTACAGCTATTAAAGCACTGCTGTTCATATTTGATTATGCAAAATTTCAGAAATGGGTGGCCGGAATGCTGGCTGAAAAGAAGGGTAAAAAGATTGTAATGGTGGATATTATTGCTGGAATATTTGGAGCAATGGTCGTTATAGCATCAATACTTATGTACTAACCACCTATATATAATGAAAATAGTAACAAAAAGGATTTTGATATTTGGTGCCGGGGTTATCGGTTCAATATTCGGAGGGCGGTTGGCTCTTGGGGGTCACAATGTAACATTTCTGGCTCGAAACAAGCAATTTGTTCGATTCCTAACAATTCTGGGGTTTCTATTGTGCTTTTCATGTCAGAAAGATGACACTATTGTTCAAAGTCTTTTTGACCTTTCCGGAGCGCCACTAATTTACGACGACAGCAATGCAAGTCGTCACTTGAAAGTTGTAGCTGTAAGCATGAAATGCTCAAAAGATAAAAGAGAAAACCTGAAAAGAATTTGCAGTAAAGCAATAGATGCAAAAAACAGGCATCCCGGGACAGAACTTATCCTATTTAATGAATCTGTACTGGGATGGTATATTGACGATGAGAACCCGGAACCATACCAGCGATCCATTGCTGAATCAATACCCGGGCCAGCGACAGAAAGTATTTCTAAAATCGCTAAAATGCTTGGATGCCATATTGGATTTGGCTTAACGGAAAATAACAATAACAAGCTTTTTAACTCTTTTGTCCTGATTGATTCCGATGGTAAAATTGCAGCAACTCACAGAAAGGTGAACCTGGCTCCGGAGGATATTATAGGAGGAATATCTGTGGCAGCTGAGCATGATTCCAGTGTAACGGTGGTTCAGATTAACGAAATCAAAGTTGGCATGATTATCTGCGCAGACGCTAATGGGGTATGGCTTACCCGGGAACTTACAGACAGAAGTGTTGAGGTAATTCTGCATCCCATGGCATCTGAAGTGCCTATGTTTAAGATTGATGCAGGAAGTCGACAATTCAATGCCTGGGAGGTTTTTGCAAATCGCTATGGTGAAGAACTGGGAAGGCAGTATAGCGGCACCACATTTATTGCAGATCCTTCAGGCAGCATACGCATTGGTGATAGCGGGAAAGAAGGATTCTATTTTTATAACATTGGAGTGAATTAACCATGAAGGAAATTAATACAAAACAAAGTTTAGATGCCGAAATCAATCGACATTGTAAAACAAAGATTTATCAAAGATTATTATTCTGTCTTATGGTTTTTAGCCCAATTTGCCTATACCAGACTGAAATTATTGCTCAGCAAAATAGATCGCTATATAGTGATTGGTATATTGGGACAAATCCTGTGGCAATCCCATTAGGTTTTAATATAAAGCCAGAATCAAAGCGTTTTTTGCCCATTCTTTCAGGAAACGAGTACGGGACAAATCTGGTGGGGACATACTTTTTTCTCCCTAATCAGAGTATTGAAGGTAGACTTTCTCTTTCAAAAGTTCATCAGGCAGCATTTGTCGGACAGTTTCATTTGGGTAGCAATTATTTTTTTCAGAAGAAAAAAATTACTACGGGAAAGAAGGGTTGGTATTTTGGTGCTCATCTAAAATATTGGGATTTTTATAATCAACTTACTCATGTTCACTTTCACAATGTTAGCCCATACTTCAATTTGGGATGTGTGAAGGTAATGAATCGATTTCTCATCGATTTACGACTAAACCAAACTTTGGCTGTTTTTTCCTGGTCGAGCCTTGAGTATACAAGAGCTAATGCTGACTGGATGCTCTCACCATGGCCCGAGTTTATCCTTGTACTACCAACAATAACATTTACAGTGTCATACAGGATTTAGAATCGAATCTTTTGCAGAAACAATGTCGTTTATTTTCATTTACACCAGTAAACTCCGCTTTTTCCGGCTTGTGTCTCACGCGGTTGCGCGCCCCCGTTTAAGCACGGGGCAGGCCCGCCTGCCGTTGCACTGGCTTTCCTTAGGCGGGCAGGCTTGATCTTGAACATTACGAACAAACACTAATTCAATATTAAATACATCGCCAGGATAATTCCACTTACATAATAAAATAAATAAATCTATTTTTCATGTTTGTGTATCTTATTATTTATTGTAACTTTGCAAGCCGTTAATCTGATATAAAGACATAGACATAAAAAATATATTGCGGGGTGGAGCAGTTGGTAGCTCGTTGGGCTCATAACCCAAAGGTCACAGGTTCAAGTCCTGTCCCCGCTACAAAGAGGACTCCTCACCATTTTTGGTGGGGAGTTTTTTTATGTTTTTTTTGAAAAAGATCGTTTTACGGAGAACGGGGCATTGATTGGGTCTGGCATGCTGGAAAATTTTTACTCTTCTTGAGTATAATCTTTTCTTGAGTATAATCTTTTTCCGGATCCGACTCAGATACATGCAATTCTTTTCTAATAGCTTCATTAATATATTGATTCAATGAAATACCCTTTAAAGCTGCATTATGGGCTGCCTTTTTATGAAGTTCAGGGGCTAAACGAATATTGAGATTTCCTTTATAGGGTTTTTTCAGTGGAAGATGGTTTATTTTGCAATCTTTAATATGTTCATCTACCATGTACTTAAAACCCTCTTCAAGTTCATCTACGGTTTTTCCTTCAAAGCTTATTAAATACTTCTTAACCACAATTGTTAAACCTTTCTTTGCAAATCAACTAAAATCCTTAAAAATTCAAAAATCCTATTATTTTTGTCATCTGAAATTTATCATTAAAAATAAATTTTTTTTATGAGCAACAATCAAAAAACAAAGTCCGGAATATTTAAACGTATTCTCGATAAAGTTGAAGTTTTTGGTAACAAACTTCCTCATCCTGTGACCCTTTTCGCAATTTTAATGGTCATAACCTTGTTGT
>CAYRTD010000161.1:0-8811 GCA_964426915.1 uncultured Bacteroidaceae bacterium
TGGGAGATAACCGTTATGATTCGAAGGATTCCCGGTACATTGGGCCGGTACCTGAAAACCGGATTATTGGGAAATGCAGGAGAATACTTTTTTCGAATAGAGATGGGGTTAAGTATTTCAGGTTTTTAAAAAAGATGAGTTAAATCAATAATGCTAAACAATAATTATCAGAACACCATGAAAAAAATGGAAAACATCGCAAAAACCAGATATCAGATAGCAGAAGAATATGGAGTTTGTACGAAAACCTTTTCTAAATGGCTAATAAAAAATAAAATAAATATTGGCCCCGGTTTAATTACTCCTAAAGAGCAAGAAATAATACATTCAAAACTTGGCTTTCCCAAAAACTCCTAAATATTCTCAAAAATTCCGATTTATTCCGAAAAATCCCTTTGTGGAATACACAATGGATTATAATTTTACTAATGCTAAATTATATCAATGTTTAATTAAGTCATCTAACTATGAAAAATTTAATCGCTAAATTAATCTTTGCAGGTCTAATTTTATTCTTCGCATTGGTGAATTTTTCAATTCATGAACGAACTGTAAATCCTGATATTTCTCTTTCTATGAAGAACACTGAAGCATTAGCCAATGGAGAGAGTGGAGGAACTATTTATTGTATAGATTATTATGATTGTCGGTATTATCCTTTTGATGTTTGTGTATATTGTGGGGGAGATTGTTATAGTTACCAATATGATTTAAATGAATATGGTAATTCAATAGGTTCTTGTTGACATCATGAAAAATCATTCAAGAAATATTTGAAACGATCGTTAATACTTTGGGTTTAATGATCAAAGAATTAATGTCAAGGAATTATAGACTAAGGCTCCTTATTTATTTTAGTTGAACTTTTTTTGTTTTATTCCTTGCGATTATGGTTATATAATAGGATAATGAAAAAATTGTTTTATTTATTTACACTAATTTTAATTAACAGCTGCAATAGTCATGACAGTTTTGTTTTTGAGAATAAGCTGAGTTTAAAAGGAGATGAAATTAGCACAAATGCGTTGATAAATCCTACTGAGTTAATAATTCATGATTCATTGCTGTTTATCAAAGAATTAGTTAAAAATCGAGACAAATGCCTGAAAATTCTTAATCTCAATGACTTTAGTTTTATATCGAGTGTAGTTTTTTTAGGTAGAGGGCCTGGTGAAGTGGCAAATCCGGCAAGTTCTGTTATTGATATAGAGAACAACATCATCTGGTATTCTGATTGGGGAAAATATAAATGCTTCAGGTTCCCGATAGACAGCCTTCTTGTAAATGAAAATTATCGGGCAACTCAATCTTTTAAGATCGAAAAAGGCTTAATGCCGTTAATGAATATGTTTTATTATCCTCCCGGCTTTTTCGGATTCAGTAGTTTTAATATTCAAAAGAGTCTTGTAAGCTTTCTCAATATGAATGGTGAAAAAATAGATAGTCTTAATATACCAAACAAATTATTTCCAGATTTGTGGGAGGGTGTAGGATACTCTGATAATCCGATTATTATTCATTACAATTCAGGTAAGCATAAATTTGTGATCGCACACAGATTTAAAAACTTATTATCAGTAATTGATGCAAAAGGTAACACAATTTTTAGGTTGCCTGGAAAACCAAATATAAGTAATAATCAAAAAAAGCTTTCGCATTCCTTCTATCTCATAGATTCGGATGATAAATATATTTACTGTCTTTATGTTGGAGGGCCCTTCTCCGAATATGACTCCAGTCAGGACAAGGTCAAATTGTTTTATCCTACCCGATTACTGGTTTTTGATTGGGAAGGTGTTGGTAAATATGATATTCGATTAGACCATCCATTACTTTATTTTGCAATTGATAAGGAACGGAAACGTATTATTGGAAGTACTATGGATTTCGAGAATGGGTTGGTACAGTATAGTATGGAAAAGTTATATGAGAGATGAAAAATATTTCCATCATACTAATTCTTGTTTATAATTTATCTTTATTTGGGTGTAGTTATTTTGAAATAAATAAAAGAAAAAAGAATATTAAGAAAAATGTTACTTCATGGTATCATAAAACAATCACCATGCCTGATACCATAACTCTCTTTTTTAACAATGACATAAAAAAGGTCCAGACAAAAAACTACCTCAATAAGGAAATTAAACTTTTATCTATTCTTAGTAATAATTGTTCAAATTGCACTTTTTCCCAGTTAAGCTTTTGGGATGATTTTTATAGTACTTACAGTGAAAATGAGAATTTTCAGTTAGTATTGATATATAACGGTTTAAATGACTATTTCTGTAATGTATTGTATCATGAAGCTGATGTAAAGTTACCCATCTTCCTGGATGAACAGGATATATTGATCAAAAATAATTCTATTTTCAAAGAGAAATTATACCGGACTGTATTATTAAATAGTGAAAACAAGATAATATTAATGGGGGATTTAACTGGAAACATTCAGTTAGAACAACTATATAAAGAGGAAATTGACAAACAGTTAAATTAATTACATCAATTATTTGTGTTCATTCCTGCCTGCCGAAGAACAAGCCAAAGTATCGGCAGGCGGTGTGATTTTTATTTGTGCCCATGCGTGGATAATGGACTATTGGGAGTGGACTCCCAACTAATAATTGCACAATCTGCTCCTCAGGCAGTATGGTTACATAACTACCTATCCATTTTTTCCCTATATTTAAAGTTAAACTAAAAACTATAATGACCAAGCTAATCCTGTTTATTCTACTGCTATGCACAACCACAGCCTGCATTATACGAACAGATAAATCCTGCTGATGAATTCTGAAACAATCCTGACCCCATCCGCGAGCCGTCGCCAGAGGCTTTGGCCGCCGGTGACCGCTGCGAAGCGAAGGCGGAAACACCCCTGAAACTACCTGAAACAATATGAAACCAAACCAAACAATACCAAACTAAACAAAAACAATGAAACCCCTCCCCACCCTCCTCTCCTTCATCGCCCTCTCCATCATCGGCCTGGCCATGATCCCTCTACTCAACATCCAGCTGAACCCTTCGCGCACAACCTCGTCCATTAACGTTAACTTTGGTTGGCATGGGGCATCGGCAAGGAATGTGGAGCAGGAGGTTACCTCAAAGCTTGAGAGTATGTTCAGTGTTATGACTGATCTGGAGGGAATCTCATCGGTTTCGGAAAATGGCAGGGGCAGGATAAACCTTGATTTTAAAAAAACTGTCGATCTGGATGCTGTTCGGTTTGAGTTGGCCACCATTGTTCGAAGAATATACCCGGATCTGCCCCCGGGGGTAGGCTATCCGAATATCTCTGTTGGCACCGGCGGCAGTAAAACGGTAACAGTCCTTACGTACACACTGGCCGCCGGCAGCGAGCCTTTTTACATTCACAAATATGCAGAACAAAACATTGCCCCAAAATTATCGCTAGTCCCGGGAGTAAATGATGTGCGCGTTTATGGAGCCGCCCCGTTTCATTACGAGATTATTTTTAATCTGGCGAAGGCCAGAACCCTTGGAATCAGCGGAGATGAGATAACGGCAGCTGTCAATAACTGGTTTCGAAGAGAGATGATAGGGATGGGGTATACTGACTTGGATCTGGATGGTGAAGCTGAAGAATTCCGTGTATCCTGCCGGTTTTCCGATCCGCAGGACCCTGAATGGAACTCGATCCCGGTTAAGTATCAATCGGGAAGAATAGTTTATCTTTCTGATCTTGCCCGTGTTAATTATTTGGAGCAATCACCCCGGAACTATCACCGTATAAACGGATTGAACACAATTAATTTGGTGATAAATGCAGGGGAAGGTGTCAACAATATAAAGCTTGCAAAACTGGTACAGAAAGAAATAAATGAGATCAGGAAATCGCTTCCCCCCGGCTATTCTGTAATTCTTGCATATGATGCGACAGAATATCTCAACGACGAGCTTAGAAAGATCGGATTCCGTACGCTTTTGTCAGTTCTCATTCTTCTTGCTTTTGTCTGGTTCATAAGCAGAAAACTCCGCTACCTGTTTTTCATCGCCTCCAGTTTGTTCCTTAACCTTGTCGTGGCAGTGATTTTATATTATGTGCTTCGCCTGGAGATCCATCTTTATTCCCTTGCCGGGATTACGGTATCATTCGGGATTATCATAGACAATACAATTGTAATGATCGATCATTACCGGTATCACCGTAACAGGAAGGTATTCCTTGCTATTCTGGCCGCGACCCTTACTACCATTGGATCTCTTTGTGTTATCTTCTTTTTGGATGAAAAGCAGCAAATCAACCTGATCGATTTTACCTGGGTAATGATCGTAAATCTGGGGTTATCATTGTTCATCGCCTTATTCTTTATCCCTTCTCTTCAGGATCTGGCCCCTTTGAAAACTAAAAAAAACAGGGTTTTCTTCAGAAGAAAGAGGAGGATCAAGCGTATGTCGGATTTGTATGGGAGAACGATCATTTTTACGAAACGCTGGAAATGGGCATTCATCATCCTTTTCATCCTGGGTTTTGGCATCCCCGTCCACTGGCTTCCGCAGAAAATTGAAAAAGAAAATACCTGGGCCGAATTATATAACAGCACCCTGGGAGGTGAATTTTTCAACAATATACGCCCAACACTGGAAAAGATCGTTGGAGGAAGCCTGAGATTGTTTTCGGTGAATGTATATGAAAAATCCTTTTATTCCGATACGGAAAGAACAAGCCTGTATGTAAGGGCCAGGATGCCAGAGGGGTGCACTGTACAACAATTGAATGATGTGGTTACACTTATGGAAAATTACATTAGCCGCTTTGATGAAATAGAGATGTACGAAACTAATGTGCGGGATTATAACAACTCCAGTATAAATATCTATTTCAAACCGGAATATGAAAACGGATATTTTCCTTACTTCCTGAAGGAAGAACTGATATCAAAAGCTAACAGCCTCGGCGGTGCCGACTGGAGTGTTTATGGCGTTGGACGGGGATTCAGCAATGCAATTGGATCAGGAGGATGGCAAAACGAGATCGAACTGATCGGTTACAACTATGAACAACTATACCGTTATGCTGAAACTCTCAGAGACAGTCTCTCGAGGTTTGAGAGAGTTCATGAGCTGGAGATAAGCGGCGGTTCCCGCGGTTGGTATGCAAAAGTACTCCATGAATATGTAATTGAATTCCGCAAGGAAAACCTGGCACTCTACGAAATAAGTCTTTCTGATTATGCAGAAAGCCTCAGAGAAGAAGCATATGCGCGGGACCTGGCCCAGGTTTTCAGAGACGGAGAGAAAGCCGGTATTAGACTAATTTCAGATAAAGCTGATGAATTCGACAAGTGGAAATTAAACAATGAACCGGTGAAGGTGGGTGATAAGACCATAAAATTTGCTTCCATAGGAAATATTGATAAAAGAAAAACCGGTAATTCTATTCACAAAAACAACCAGGAGTACCGGCTATTTGTGATCTACAATTATATTGGCCCCCATCAGCTGGCCCGGAGGGTGGCGGAAGACATAACCGAATCCATGAACAGTTGGTTGCCATTGGGCTATAAAGCCAAAATCCCGGGCCGGGGCTATTGGGGTAATAAAGATAAAAATCAGTACTACCTGATCTTTCTTGTCATTGGAATAATTTATTTTCTTTGTTCCATCCTACTCGAATCATTAACCCAACCCCTTGCAGTTATTGCCATGATCCCCATATCCTTTATCGGAGTGTTCCTCACCTTCTCGGTCTTTGATTTTAATTTCGACCAGGGAGGGTATGCCGCTTTTATCTTGCTCTGTGGCCTTTCAGTGAATTCAGCGCTATACATTATCAATGATTACAATAATTTCAAAAAGAGCTTTCCGGGTAGAGAGAAGCTAAAGATTTACATTAAAGCTTATAATCACAAGATCATTCCGGTGATCCTTACTATTCTGTCTACAATCATGGGTTTGATCCCCTTCATAATCGGCGGACAGGATGAAGTATTCTGGTTTGCTTTCGCAGTTGGAGCGATTGGCGGGTTGTTGTTTTCGATGATTGCGTTGGTTTTGTATTTTCCGGTGTTTTTGGGATTTAGGTAGATGGTTTCAGAATGGTTTCAGGGTTTGTTGAATTAAGCCTTCAGCAGGCAGAAATTGATCTCGAACAATCATTGATCCTTACAGTGGAAGAGTTCAACCTCCAGGACCGCCTGGTTCAAAGCGCAGCGGAAGCAGAAGAAATAGCACAGATGGCCTACGAAATAACCCGACAGAGATTCTTAACGGGAAATGCTGATATCGTTCGCCTAAGTATGTCACAATCATCCAGCATCACCGCACAGCGAAATTATATAAATGCACTGGAAAACTACTGGAAATATTATTTCACCATCAGGAGAATGACGCTGTATGATTTTGTTAATGAAACTGAGCTTACTGGAGACATTGGCGAACTTTAAGCTGCTTTCAAAATGGTTTCAGGATAGTTTGAAAATTATCTTAATGTTTGATTATCAAAGAAAGGCTTCCGCAGGAAAAACAACTACCTCATTTCTTGTTGGAAAAGCATTATGAACAATATAGCCCCCAGAAAAATAACTTGAAAAAGAAGTTACAAGAGCCTCTACTCAAAAATTAAACCCCAAATGCAAAGCCAGAATAACATGCTGGTCCTCCGTTCCAATAGCATATTCAACCATTGGTCCTATATGAACAAAATCAAATTCGAATTCGTAAAGAATCTCAAAATGTGCAGCAAATTCAATTTCAGTTTCTTGCTCATGTTGTTCCAGGGGAAAAGCAATTCCCGGGGCAATAGCAAGATAGAGTTGGTGAACAGGACGATATCCCAAAGAAAGAACTAAAGATGTATGGCGATGATCGTCAAGTAAGAATTCTATGCCCGGACCGATGGAAAATCTTCCCTTTTCTCCCAGGGTCCTGAGATAATGAAGATGAAGAGCAGGAGCATCCTCAGATTCATTCAGGATCCTGGCCCAACCAACTCCGATACCTATCTCGTTTTCATGATGATGAATACTATAATTATGAGGATCATGCGAATCATGTTTATGATTATCTTGCTGAGCCAAAATTCCATTGATATTAAAAAGAAAAATTATAACCAGAATTACAACATAACTTAATTTCATCGATCTTGTAGTTTTTTTCAAGTATTAAAACAACAGCATGAAAAGATAGTTCTAAGAATCAGTTGAATTTTTTTTAGTATTTTTAAAACAAATCTCATTTAATGAAAATTAAATTCTTAGGTGCAGCCCGTGAAGTAACAGGCAGTAAACACCAGATAATCACTCAGCAGGGTAAGAAGATTATCCTCGATTGTGGAATGTACCAGGGAAAAGGGCTTGAAACTGCAAGCCTGAATAAGAAACTGGGTTTCAACCCTTCCGAAATAGATCACATCATTTTATCACATGCACATATAGACCACTCCGGACTTATACCCTACGTTTACAGGCTCGGATTCCGGGGATCGGTAATCTGTACAAATGCAACCCGGGACCTGTGCTCGATTATGCTTGCCGATTCAGGGTATATTCAGGAGCATGATACCTATACTTTTAATAAGAAAAGAGCAAGGCAGGGGCTTGAACCCGTTGAACCGCTTTATACCAAAAAGGATGCTATTGAATGTATGAAATTATTCATTGGAGTTCCTTATGACAGAAAATTTAAAATAGATGAAAATCTTAAGGTCAGGTTTACCCACACCGGGCATATGCTTGGAAGCGGTGTTATTAACCTCGAGATTAATGAAGACGGAAGAACCCACAGAATCGCTTATACCGGCGATATTGGTCGTCCGGTAAACAGGATCCTCTCCCCTCCTGCATCTTTCCCCCAGGCCGATTATCTTATTACAGAAGCTACTTATGGTGACCGGCTTCACCAGGATAATATCAATGCTGAAAAGGAATTACTGGATGTCATCTACAACACCTGTGTTGAAAAAAGAGGAAAATTGATCATTCCCAGTTTTAGCGTTGGAAGGACACAGGATATTGTCTATTCCCTGAATAATTTTTATAACGACAACTTACTGCCCAATATCGATATTTATGTTGACAGTCCCCTGGCCGTAAATGCCACCGATATTTTCCGGCTGCATCCGGAATGCTTCAATGATGATATCCTGGAAATAATGGAAAGGGATCCTGATCCCTTCGGTTTTAACCGCTTGTTCTATATCAGAAGCAAAGAGGATTCAAAAAAACTGAATAAGATCAATAAGCCCGTGATCATCATTTCCGCATCAGGAATGATGGAAGCCGGAAGAATTAAACATCACCTTGCAAACAGCATTTCGGATCCGGCCAATACTGTCCTGGCAGTAGGATATTGTGCCCCCAGAACACTCGGAGCCAGATTACTTGCAGGGGAAAAAGATGTGTCCATCCATGGAGTAAAATACCCGGTCAGAGCCGATATTAAAAGAATAGACAGCTACAGCGGGCATGGAGATTACAAGGAAATGGCCAATTTTCTTTCATGTCAGGACCCCGACCTTATAAAACAGACTTTCCTGGTCCATGGTGAATACGGCCCCCAGGTTCATTATAAAAAATACCTGGAAAAACACGGTTTCAGGAATGTTTCTATTCCGGTGGTTGGGGAGGAAGGAAGAAGTGATCGGTGATCGGTGATCGGTGATCGGTAATCGGTGATCGGTATGACCATAAACCCATAAACCCATAAACCTATAAACCCATAAACCCATAAACCCATAAACCTATAAACCCATAAACCCTCAAAAAGTAATCGGTAATCAGTGTGATCAGTGACCATAAACCTATAAACCCATAAACCCATAAACCCATAAACCTATAAACCCATAAA
>CAYRTD010000162.1:0-8731 GCA_964426915.1 uncultured Bacteroidaceae bacterium
TAAATTTCATTGGTATTCGTGAGCTCGTTATCACTCGGTTCTGCGTTGCTGCAAAAATTTAAATCCTCGAATACATTGGTATACTGCGGTTTAAAATTTTTGCGCGCCCCCGTAAGAAAACGGTGCAGGCCCGCCTGCCATTGCACTGGCCATCCTTAGGCGGGCAGGCTTGATCTCGAACAATATGATCCAGAAAGCCTCCATAATATCCGTTTGTCCGTTAATTTTATTTAATCTAAATTTGCAGACTGCAATTTAAACAAAATTCAACATGGCATTTAATCTGTTAAAAGGAAAAAAAGGAATCATATTCGGTGCTCTCAATGATAAATCCATTGCATGGAAAGTAGCTGAGAAAGCATTTGAGGAAGGAGCAGAATTTACCTTATCGAACACTCCTGTTGCCCTACGTTTGGGAACAGTTGAGGACCTTGCAGGTAAAACAAACTCTACCATTGTGCCTGCCGATGCTACCAGCATGGAAGATATAGAGAATGTATTCAAAACAACCATGGAGAAATACGATGGTAAGATTGATTTTGTTTTGCATTCCATCGGAATGTCTCCAAATGTTCGCAAAGGATTGAAATATGACGAACTGGATTACAGGAATTTTCAGAAAACCCTCGATATTTCAGCTCTTTCTTTTCATAAAATGCTCCAGGTTGCCCGGAAACTCGATGCCATAAATGAATGGGGTTCCGTACTTGCATTAAGTTATGTTGCCGCTCAGAGAACACTTTATGGCTATAATGATATGGCCGATGCCAAAGCACTTCTCGAATCGATAGCAAGGAGTTTTGGCTATATTTATGGACGTGATAAAAAGATAAGGGTTAATACCATTTCACAATCACCAACACGAACCACAGCAGGAAGTGGAGTAAGTGGAATTGACAGCTTGATAGACTTTACAGAACGCATGTCTCCACTGGGAAATGCCGATGCTGACGATTGTGCCGATTATTGTATAACACTTTTCTCCGATCTTACCCGGAAGGTCACCATGCAGAATCTGTTCCACGACGGGGGATTTTCCAGTATGGGAATGAGTCAGCGGGCTATTGAACAGTATAATAAGAGTTTTGAGGAATGTCCGTAGGGAGGAGGAAGTAGGCAGTAGGCAGTAGGCAGTAGGCAGTTCAGTGAAACCCATTTTTCAGGAGCCAAAGGTGAACTGAAAAATGCATGGTTGAACTGAATCCTGAGCGCACCGTAAGGATCTGGAAGAAGTTTCAGGGGTTTCAAAGAGTTTCAGGAAGAGGTTTATATTTGGCCGATGAGTTTAACTTTACGCTATTCCTCGTTCTGTGTATCGTTGAATCCGTCTCGGGCGTAGAAGGAACAGAGGCGCAATAATTATTTGTGTGACTGTGCTTTATAATCAGTAGTTAGATAAAAGATGTCACTAACGGTCATTGCTTCTGGCTACGTCTCGCAGTCAACCCTGATCCATCTGCTTTATTCCAATTAATTTTTTTTATTTATATTCGTCCGTTACTAACTGAATCCTAATTCTATGTTCGAGAAAATCCTTTTGGTTCTCTTTTATTTCTTATTTCCTGTATTGGTTATTTACCTCGGATCCAGAAGTTCTTTTATTAAGAAAATCGGATCCATTGTAATTTGTTACATTGCCGGCCTGGTGATTGGAAATATTAACATTTTACCTGCTGATGTCAGTGGATTGCAGGACAGTCTTACTTCCATAAGTATTCCCCTCGCACTACCTCTTTTATTGTTTTCTGAGAATATCAGGAAATGGGTAAAAATGGCCAGGACAACCTTTATTTCACTTTTGCTTGGACTGTTATCTGTTTTTATCATGATCATTATCGGTCATGCTGTATTTAAAGAGATAATACCCGATGCATGGAAAATATCTGGCATGCTGGTAGGTGTGTATTCCGGAGGAACGCCCAATCTCGCTGCAATTTCTGAGATGCTTGAAGTAAAAGAAGAAATTTATATCCTTACTCATACAAGTGATCTTGTGATCGGAGCTATTTTGTTGCTGTTTTTGATCTCCCTCGGACACAGGTTTTTTTTAAGCTTCCTCAAACCCTATAAGCATATTGAGGATGAAGAGGAACGGCTGAAAAATAATAATGCTGTAGCCGAATTTGAATCTTACGAGGGAATCTTCAGTAAGAGTGTTTTTTATCCTCTTATAAAAGCCTTCGGACTGACGCTTATAATAGTAGGGGCAGGAGCCGGATTGAGTTTTCTGTTTTCCTCCAACTATCAGGCGGTGGTAGCAATACTTAGCATTACTACCCTTGGAATCCTGGCTTCTCTGATTCCACAGGTTAATAATATTAAAAAGACCTTTCCAGCCGGGATGTATTTTATCCTGGTATTCAGTATCGTTGTTGCTTCAATGGCAGATTTGGGTGAAATGTTCGGCAATGGTCATTCCCTTGTATTGCTTTCTCTCCTGTTATTCATTGTGCTTGCCGTTATCGGTTCTCTTATGCTGCATGCAATCTTTTCGTGGATATTCGGGATTGACGCAGATCACTTTATTATTACCTCAGTGGCATTATCCATGTCTCCACCATTTGTCCCTGTTATTGCAGGAGCAATTAAAAATCGTGCGGTAATCCTTCCCGGTCTGATTCTCGGGATAATAGGATATGCACTGGGAAATTATCTTGGTGTGATCGTTGCTTATTTATTAAAATGACCTTAAAACTAATTCCAGGCTTTTTATCTTAGTCCTGAATTATAATTTGAATTTTATGAAAACCCTGCTTTTAAATATAGAAAAGCTTATTAATGCTGATGATAATCCGCCTGAATTCCGAAGCGGAAAAGATATGTTAACACTTCCCTGTGTGGATAATTCATATGTCTTTATTGAAAATGAGAAGATTGTGGAGTTTGGAGAAATGAAGTCATTGAGTTCAGAACTGAGACGCACTGCAGATCTTGAAATTGATTGTACCGGACGGATTGTTATGCCGGCTTTTTGTGATCCCCATACCCATCTTGTTTACGCCGGGAGCAGGGAGCAGGAATATATTCATAAAGTAAAGGGTATGTCTTATGAGGAGATTGCGAAAAGGGGAGGGGGTATTTTGAATTCTGCAAAATTGCTTCATAGAACATCTGAAGATGAGCTTTTCAGACAATCTTCGGTCAGGATCGAAGAGATCATGCACCTGGGTACCGGTGCGGTAGAAATAAAAAGTGGATATGGTCTTAATACCGAGGATGAGTTGAAAATGCTCAGAGTAATACGCCGGTTAAAAGAAAACCATCCGCTGGAAATCAAATCAAGTTTTCTGGGAGCTCACTCTTTTCCTGCAGAATACAGGGAAAACCATGACGCATATGTTGATCTTATTATCAATGAAATGATTCCCGCGGTTGCCGCTGAGGATTTGGCCGATTATATCGATGTCTTTTGTGATAAAGGCTTTTTCAGTGTTATTGATACAGACAGGATACTTAATGCCGGTATGAAATACGGCATGAGGGCAAAAATCCATGCGAATGAACTCGGCTATTCCGGTGGCATACAGGTTGGGGTAAAGTATGAGGCCTTATCGGTCGATCATCTTGAATACACCGGAGAAGAGGAGATCAGCGCTCTTAAGGGTACCGATACCATGCCCACAATCCTTCCCGGGGCTTCATTTTTTCTTGAGATGGATTGGGCACCTGCCAGAAACATGATCGACAACGGACTGGCGGTTGCTCTTGCCTCCGACTTCAATCCTGGCTCATCACCCTCAGGTAATATGCGGTTAATTATGTCGATGGGGCTGATTAAACTACATATGCTTCCCGAAGAAATTTTTAATGCCGTAACTCTCAATTCCGCCTATGCTATGGGAGTTGAAGATATTCTTGGCAGCGTCACTTCCGGAAAGGCCGCAAATCTGATCATAACCAAAAATATTCCATCGATGGAGTTTATTCCTTACTCCTACGGGTCCGATTTTATTGATAGAGTGATGATCAGAGGTGATTTTGTAAGGTAATCGATTTTGAATTTTCTTCTATTATTTTTGTGTTGGTTTTTATGACTAGCTGCGAATTCTTTAACAGACCCTAAGGGTTACAACCCTTAGGGTCTGTTAAAGAATCAAAAGACGTAAGCGCCACATAATCAAACTCATAAAAAACCCACCTTTATCCCTCCATAAGAACTTTTCCCCAAAAAACATACATCTTACCCATCCCCAAATTATAAATCCTGTTTTTAGGAGGAATGCTTTCAGATTGTAAGTTCTTTCAAAAAGATTATTACTTCTTAGAAAGCCTCCTGGTATAAGATGGCCTTTCAGGCCGGAATAGCAATACATTCATGTTTCGAACACTCAAAGGTTAAAACCCGTGGCTACTATTGTTATTGCCCTCCGGGCTATCAAAGTCCAATTAAATAATCAAACATAACTTTAACAAATAAATCCAGCACGAAACTTCTGTTATTAATATTAAGCATTATACAGCATTCATGTGATTTTTCGATTTGAAAATGTATAATTCCTGTATACCCAAATTTAAGTCAATTGGAATTAATGAATATTTATATATGTCATAAAGTCAGTGACATACACATTATTCAGATGCAAGAGGTTTCATTACCAAACAGAATTACAATTAAACCGATTATTTGTTACTTAAAAAAGTGAAAAAAAATACATAGGTAGAAAATATTTAAGGGTGTATATAGAAAAAAATAATAAATAATTTTAACACCCCCTAAAAAAATTATATATTCGCACTGAAAAGAGTAATAAATTAATTCTAACAACCTGATGAAATGAAAGCATTTACCAAAAAAGTATTTTTTACACTGATCATTCTGTTATCTGCAGCAACCTTTCTGCAGGCATCGGATGGAAATGAAATTGATACGGGAGCTACAGCCTGGATGCTCACCTCCACTGCTCTTGTATTGTTAATGATTCCGGGACTCGCGATGTTCTATGGAGGTCTTGTAAGATCAAAAAACGTGATTGGGACCATAATGCACAGTTTTGCCGCTATGGGTATCATGAGTGTTCTCTGGGTGGCAGTCAGCTATAGTATGTGCTTCGGACCCAATGCAATGGGTGGCTGGATTGGATGGAATCCTGAATATCTTTTCCTTAGAGGAATAGATGAAAGTATTATGGAAGGAGGAGTACCGGAATATGTATTCTCTATGTTTCAGGGCAAATTTGCCATAATCACACCTGCTCTTATTGCGGGGGCTTTTGCCGAAAGGGTAAGTTTCAAAGCCTATGTGATTTTTATTGCTCTCTGGGGTTTGCTTGTTTATAATCCACTTTGCCACTGGGTCTGGGCTGAGGATGGTTTTCTTTTCAACCTGGGAGCGAATGGAGCAATTGATTTTGCAGGCGGAACTGTAGTTCATATTTCTGCCGGTGTGAGTGGCCTTATTGCTGCAATTTACCTGGGCGCAAGAAGAGGCTATCCATTTCAGGTCATAAGACCCAATAATTTGGTTATTACAATGCTTGGAGCAGGACTTCTCTGGGTCGGCTGGTTTGGTTTCAATGCCGGAAGTAGCGTAACCAGTGGACTATCAACAGCCCAAGCTCTGACAGCAACGCAGGCTGCCGCAGCTTCAGGGGCTCTCGCATGGATGCTCATAGAAGGTATTCACCAGGGAAAAGCTACTGCCCTTGGATTTGCCAGTGGTATTCTTGCCGGTCTTGTCGCTGTAACACCTGCCGCAGGTGTCGTACAACCCATTGGAGCAATATTGCTGGGGGCTCTGGCCTCGCTTATATGTTATTATGGCATACTCCTGAAAAACCGGCTTGGTTATGACGATAGTCTCGATGCTTTTGGAATTCATGGACTGGGAGGTATTATCGGAGCGATATTTTTAACTTTTTTCATCCGTCCCTCCTGGATGGAAGAGGCGGCAGCTGCAGCCGGCGGCTCGTGGACCATCTGGCAGCAACTCGGGGTTCAATCTCTGGCAGTTTTAATAGCTATTGTCTATGCCGGAGTACTTACTCTTGTCCTGGTTTTTGTCGTCGATAAGGTATTTAAGTTCCGGTCATCCGATAGTGATGAAATGCAGGGACTTGATCGATCATATCATGGCGAAAGGGGTTATGGAATGCTGAATCCCAATTAGTGTTTGTCCATCACTTTACTTTATGGATTGGTACTAATTAACTATATCTTTTTTTGAGGAACAAAATAAATTATAAAATTATATGAAACACATTACTGCAATTATCAGGGAAAGAAGGCTCGATATGGTCAGAGAGGCACTTATCGCTGCCGGAATTACCAGGATCACCATTACCCGTGTATCTGGTCATGGACAACAAAGACAGGAAGAACTATATCGCGGGCGTACCATTATCCCCAATCTTATCCCAAAGATAAAAATAGAGATCGCTGTTAATGATGAATTCGTTGAAGAAACAGTTGACACTATTATTGAGGCTGCCCGGACCAAAAACGGTAACGAGGGTGAGGTGGGTGACGGGAAAATATTTATTATGCCTCTTGAAGAATGTATACGTATCCGCACAGGAACCCGGGGAGGTGAAGCGATATAATATTCGGGATCATTAAAGTTGATAACCGCATCGGGTCTTTATAAGATTGGGTGCGGTTTTTTTTTGGGGGATTGGGGAGTAGGGATTGGTTTATTGGTTTATAGGTTTATAGGTTTATGGGTCACCGATCACACCGATTACCGATTACTTTTTAAGGGTTTATAGGTTTATGGGTTTATGGGTTTATGGGTTTATGGATTACCGATCACACCGATTAGCGATTACCAATAGGTTTATGGGTTACCGGTCACCGATTACTGATCACCGATCGCCGATCACCGATTACCGATTACTTTATTTTCAAGATGTTATCTCAAGGTCGAACAATAGAACTTTGATATTGGTTATTCTGAAAAACATATGCCCCAATCCCTACGGTGAATATAATTTTCCGATTTTTGTAAAAAAAATTAGTTGTTATGCAAAAAATACTTGAATGTGTACCCAATTTTTCAGAGGGAAGAAATATGGAGGTGATTGACCGGATCACTTCAGAAATTGAAAGTATTGATGGAGTCAAGTTGCTGGATGTTGATCCGGGAAAAGCCACTAACAGAACAGTTGTGACTTTTGTGGGAGAACCTGAGGCCGTCATTGAAGCTGCTTTTCAGGCGGTTAAGAAAGCATCTGAGCTCATTGATATGTCAAAGCATCAGGGAGAACATCCCCGTTTTGGAGCAACAGATGTTTGTCCCCTCGTACCTGTGGCGGGTATTGAAATGGAAGAAGCCGTGGAATATGCACGGCGTTTGGCCGAAAGAATAGGGGAGGAATTGGAAATTCCCGTATATTGCTATGAAAACGCTGCCTATTCTGATGAAAGACGAAATCTTGCAACGGTTCGTTCAGGTGAATATGAGGGACTTGAGGAAAAGCTTGACAAGTCAGAATGGAAACCCGATTTCGGACCTGTGAAGTTTAATTCCAAAAGCGGTGCCATAGCGGTAGGTGCCCGCGATTTTCTCGTGGCTTATAATATTAATCTCAATACAACCTCCACCCGCCGGGCTAATGCTGTTGCCTTTGATGTAAGGGAGAAGGGGAGGGTTAAAAGAAAAGGTCATCCGCTTACAGGAGAAATCATTAAAGATGACAAAGGAAATAAGGTGTATACTCCCGGCACTCTTAAATCTGTGAAAGCAATCGGGTGGTATATTGAAGAATTTGGAATTGCCCAGATATCGATGAATCTTACCAATATCTCGGTTACTTCTATTCACGAAGCTTTCGAGGAAACCTCTTCAAGGACCATTGCCCGGGGGCTCCGGGTAACAGGGTCCGAACTGGTAGGACTGGTGCCGCTGAAGGCCATGCTTGATGCAGGAAAATATTTTTTAAAGAAACAGGAAAGAAGTACCGGAATATCTGATGAGGAGATTATAAAGATCGCGGTTAAATCTTTGGGACTCGACGATCTGTATCCCTTCAAAGCAGATGAAAAGATCATTGAATATGTGATGGAGAAGGATGATAAAAAGAAAAAACTTGCCGGTCTCACTGTTTACGGGTTCATGAATGAAACCGCATCTGAGTCTCCGGCACCCGGTGGCGGATCGGTGAGCGCACTGATGGGATCTTTAGGGACTTCCCTGGGCACTATGGTCGCCAATCTCTCTTCCCATAAACGTGGCTGGGATGAGAGATGGGAAGAATTTAGCACATGGGCGGAAAAGGGAAAAGGTATACAGGAAGAACTCTTAAGATTAATGGATGAAGATACCCGGGCCTTTAATTTGATCATGGAAGCTTTCCGGTTGCCTCAAAAAACAGAGGAAGAAAAAAAACGCAGGAATACATCCATTCAGGAAACCACACGCTATGCCATTAAAATTCCTCTTGAGGTAATGAAGACTTCTTATAAAGCCTTTGATCTTTTAAAGGCAATGGCCGAAGAAGGGAATCCAAATTCAGTATCCGATGCCGGAGTAGGGGCGTTAGCGGTCCGGGCAGCCATAAGAGGTGCCTGGCTTAATGTAAAGATCAATGCAGAAGGAATGGATGATAAAGAATTTCTGGAACAGGTTTTTAAAGACGGGGAATCCCTGATTAAAAAATCTGAATTTATAGAAGGAGAAATTCTTGATATTGTGGAGAGGAAGATATAAATATTAGTTAGCGTCTGTCCATAATGCCCGAAATACTCATTCAGTGTTAAATTTCAGCGGTATTTCCCGGAGTACCGCGGACAGGCG
>CAYRTD010000163.1:0-8640 GCA_964426915.1 uncultured Bacteroidaceae bacterium
TGCAAAAATTTTAAATCCTCGAATACATTAGTATACTGCGGTTTAAAATTTTTACACGCCCCGTAAAAAAACGGGACAGTCCCGTCTGCCCTTGCACTATCCATCCTTAGGCGGGCAGGCCCGCCTGCCATTGCACTGGCCATCCCCAGGCGGGCAGGCTTGATCTTGAACATTAGCTTCGCTGAGCTGACCGCCATTTGGCGGATTCGGTTATGATCCAGACACCCGACTTTACTGACAGATTTATACCTTATATGTCCATGTCAAATTTCGTGAAGAAATCCGAGAAAACAAATAAAAAAGCTGTGAAGCGAAGAAGTACGCCAAGAAAAATTTCAAATTTTTTATGGAATCATATTTCTCCATGCATCCTACAGTTAAAGTTTAATTTAAAAACAAAACCATGAAAAAAATTGTAGCATATTTTATTCTGATTAGTATTTCCACTTTCATTCTTTCCGCACGTTCCCAGATTGTGTCCGGAACAGTAAGTGATGAACAGGGAAATACACTCCCCGGAGTTATGGTGCAGATCAAAAACACTTCACGGGGAACGCTTACCGACATCCACGGAAAATACACTATAGAGGTCTGTGATAAAGAAAACATTCTTGTATTCAGTTATGTAGGATACGAAACTGAAGAAATAAAAATCAATGGCCGGAATATTATTGATGTGCAATTGATTCCTTCAGTTGCTGAGCTTGAAGAAATTGTAGTAAAAGGACACGGAACAAGGCAAAAGAAAGATCTTAGTGCAGCAGTCCGGGTAATGACCTTAAGTAATGACAATTACATCCAACCCTTCAATACCGAATCCTATTCTGCTATTCATGAAAACGGTTACAAAGAAGTATTCCATAATCCCCTATCAACTTTCTCTATTGACGTTGACAGGGCCTCATACTCCAACATACGCCGTTTTCTGAACATGGGTCAGGTTCCCCCAAAAGATGCAGTACGTATTGAGGAAATGATCAATTATTTTACTTATAATTATCCTGAACCTGAAGATGAGCATCCCTTTTCTGTTAGTACAGAATTATCCGTTTGCCCATGGAATGACGCACACCAATTATTGCATATCGGATTAAAAGGAATGGAAATAAATAAGGAAGAGATGCCGGCTTCCAACCTGGTTTTTCTTGTGGATGTTTCAGGCTCCATGAATGCTCACAATAAACTTCCCTTATTAAAATCCTCATTTGAATTACTTGTCAGACAAATCCGAAAAGAAGACAGAGTTGCGATTGTAGTTTATGCCGGGGCTGCAGGGCTGGTTCTTGAATCTACTCCCGGAAATAAAAAGGAAGAAATTCTTGAAGCGATCCGCAATTTGAATGCTGGTGGGTCAACCGCAGGGGGTGCGGGGTTAAGGTTGGCATATAAAGTTGCTACGGAAAACTACATAGAGGAAGGTAATAACCGCATCATTCTGGCCACAGATGGAGACTTTAATGTAGGAGCTTCATCCAATGCCGAAATGGAAAGGTTGATTGAAAAAGAAAGGGAAAAAGGAATTTACATGACCGTTCTGGGTTTTGGCATGGGTAACTACAAAGACGATCGGATGGAGATCATTGCCGACAAGGGTAACGGAAATTATGCATACATAGATAATATACAGGAAGCCCGGAAGGTCTTGATCAGTGAATTTGCAGGGACACTTCACACGATTGCGAAAGATGTCAAATTTCAGTTGGAATTTAATCCCCGCAGGGTAAAGGCCTACAGGCTGATCGGTTATGAAAACAGGTTACTTAATGATGAGGATTTCAACAATGACAAAAAAGATGCTGGAGAAATGGGCGCCGGTCATAGTGTTACCGCACTTTATGAAATTATTCCTGCCGGATCGGAAGAGCCGGTTGACGGGATTGACGATCTTAAATATCAGTCCACACAACAAAAAAAAGATATAAAACCGGATCAAAATGCCGAATTACTAACCATTAAACTCAGGTACAAAAAGCCAGAGGGATTTAAAAGCATCCTTATTAACAGGCCGGTTCGGGGGAAACTTATAAAGCCGGAAGAAAGTTCTGATAACTTCCGTTTTTCTTCAGCCGTTGCAGGATTTGGAATGTTACTACGCGATTCCGAATATAAGGGAGATCTCAGTGTTGAGAGTGTACTATCCCTGGCTCGATCAGCAGAAGGTGAAGATGAGGAGGGTTATAGAGCTGAATTTATCAGGCTGGTCCGCACTGCTGATAGTCTTTCGGCACTCTAAGTGCTCACACAAGGCTCCACACCCTTAGGGTTGCAACCCTAAGGGTTACAACCCTAAGGGTGTGGGCCCATTGAGAAAACGCCAATCATCTAATTTACAGCTTCTTAAAAAAACAACCCTTCTTCTTTTAGTTCCTTAGCTACCCTTTTACAAGCTAGATACCGGCCTTTCCTTTTTTCCTTAGTTTTACGGAAACATCTTCAACTGTAACCAAACATCCTTTCGGCATTTCAATCAATTCGCTCTCAACTTTTTTGTAGAATGCTTTAATATTTTTTTTGGTATCAATCAATTCAATAACTATAGGAAGTTTCTCGGTTAACTCCCAGAATTTCGATGAAGAAACAGTACTGCTTAAGCCAAATCCCATAATACCCCGGTAAACTGTTACTCCTGATATGTCCTCCTCCTTAGCCAGATATACAATATATTCATAAAGAAGCTTAGATCCGACCATATCAGTAGAACTCGCATAGATTTTCAAAATGCTTTCTTTTTCGTTTTTCATGTTAGATTAATTTTGAGGAAATAAACCCCAGGTAGACAGCCAGGAACCCGAAAAAGACACTTAATCCGGTATACAGGATCACCGTAAAAAACTGTCCGTTTCGCATCAGCATAAGGTTTTCGCCGGAAAAGGTGGAAAAGGTTGTGAAACCACCACAAAGACCGATCATGAGAAACATTCTCATTTCCATACTCAAAATTGGACTTTTTTCGGCAATGCCGATCAAAAAACCCAACAGCAAACTTCCCAGAATATTCACAAGCAGTGTTCCTATAGGTATGGAAAAAAATTCCACCAATAAATTAATTTTTGAAACATAGTATCTGGCAATGCTGCCGATGAATCCACCAAAGCCAATTAGAAGTAGTTCTTTCATTCGCTGAAAAAATATATAAACAATGGCAATTTATTGAGAATTATGCGGATTTAAAAGAAAAGAAAAATATAAGAACAAACTTTACCAGATTAAGGGTGAGAATTAATAACAAATATCAGATAGTTAAATACTATTCACAAAAAAATCATCAGCCAACCAATAAAATCTATAAAGGCCCGCTTCATCTCAGACACAAAATATCCATTTCACTTAGCCTTTTCAAAGCTTCCTAAAAGAGGATGCCTTCGACCCCGACAATAGTTTTGCAGTTTTTAAACTGACACAATAACCCGGTGAAAGGAAAAAAGTGAAAATCATCTAAAAACATATTATGGCAAATACGCAGGCAGGTTTTTAAACTATAATAGCCTAAATCAAGTAAAATGGTATGTCAGTGCATAAAAATTTGGCGAAAGTCGAAAATAAAAAGATGATAAATATACTATCCTATAAATTTTTAGCTTAAATAAGTATACAAAACCATTTATTTTAAGGCATTTAAATATTTACGCTGAATAGTTATCATTATAATGAAAAAAAACAGACCATTTGTTATACTAGCATGAAAGGATTTAATATTTTTATAAAAAAATATTTAAACTTATGAAAACAAGAAATCTTATTTTACCTGTATTAATTGCAATACTTGCATTTAATTTTTCCTGTTCAAAGGATGATGAATCGGAGATCAGGGAATTTGAGACAATAGGTTTTGATTCTGAGGTGGTTATGGAAAAACTGCCTGAAGGACTAAAATCTTCTGATGATGAACATGCGCAGATGGCAGTCGATTATGTTGAATCTGCAATCGATTGGGGAGATTTCTCCGATCATCTAACTCCTCCTGAAGATGCTGTTAAGGCAGGAAAGAAATCTTCCGAAACCTATACCTGGACCTGGAATTATGGCGGGGCCTATGTATTGACAATGTGGTGGACATATCACGATGATGCTCAGAAAAATTACTGGGATATAGATATTCAGTACAATGGCACGGATCGTTATAACTATCTTTCGGCCTGGGAATCAAAGGATCAGCGCTCAGGTCAGATAATGTATAATTATCAGTGGGTGTGTGCGATGGACGATGCATCTACAGACTGCGAAGATGTATTCTGGTCATACGACTGGAATGTGGATAACAATGACAATTATATCTTTAATTTTGTCGTAGAGGCTGAAGAAGACGGGGCCGCAAACAGTATGAAGTATGAAACCAAAGTGAACAATGACGGATCCGGGTCAGTAAAATATTACATTTATGGAGATCTTTTCTATGACCTTAACTGGGATAGCGCCGGTAATGGTTCATGGATTTATTATCCTGGAGAGAATCAGATGTCAGGGTCCTGGACTGTCAATTAGTTCTGTCTGTCCATAATGTCCGATATCAGCGTTGCTGCAAAAATTTAAAATCCTCGAATACATTGGTATACTGCGGTTTAAAATTTTTGCGCGCCTTGATCTCGAACATTATGATCCAGACATACTACTTTATTGACGAACTACAATTAGTCTGTCCATGATGCCTGAAATACTCATTCAATCTTAAATCAGTGAGACAAGGATTTTGGTTTTTAAAATCATTTAGGCGAACTGATCCCGTTTCGAAAGCTTTCGGGAGATAATCAAGGGATCTCATAGTTTTAAGCGGTATTTCTCCAGGTATTGGGACAGGTTGTGAGCTTGTTTTCACTCGGTTCTGCGTTGTTGTATAATTTTAAACCCTTCTGCTTATTAACGAGCAGAGCAGGATCAAAATTGGGCTACTTTTTTGGATTCATAGTCAGAATAATAAGCTGATTCATTATTATACTCAACAAAATTCTTATGATGTGGCGGGGGTAAAAACCCGTCACTTTTTTTATGCTGTATACCGCACCAGTAGATTTCCGTTTCTACAATGATTTTGGTAATATATCGAATTACACCATTGGCATATCCGCAGTATGCACAATTAATTTTCTGCATAAGATTCAGATACCTAAGCTTGTGTCTGTCTATTATAATATAATCCCCTCTCCGTACATAAGGAATCCTATAAATAGGAAAGGCTATGCGATGATATACCTCTGCCCACAAATCCAGTAATATCAAAAAAATTCCAGCTGCATAAATAAATGGTAAAACCATTAAATGTTTCGGAAACCTATGTTTAGTAAACAAGTATTTCATAATAGATTAATGTTTCAGATAAAAAAATCTAAAGACGGGCCAAGGTAGGCTAAACATTTAATAGATTTTAATGATTTGGTGTATTTAACGGATTTAATCAACAATCCCGGACCGAGTTGAAGGGCCATACCAAAAGAACCTATTAATTATTTTGTACCAGCGTGCGGGGAGCCAGGCTTCCAGACCCGACGTAGTCAATTTAACCCTGAGATTCCGATCGCTTTGCATCGGGATTAGTTCAAAGTATTAATTTCAGTTCATCCTAAAAAAATCGGAATTTCCGAAATCACTGACTCTCTGCATCAATTACCATAAGAGAAAATGGATCTTCATTATCCATTTTTATATATTTGATAATTATTACTGATGCATTTAATTTTAATTATCAACAATAATCAAATATTGAAGTGTCTAAGTGTTATAATATAAGATGTTTATATATGTTTCATATTCAGTTGGAGAAAGGTTTTTTTCAGAATGAAAAATCTTAATGCAACTTAAAAGTCAATAGGATCGAAGCCTTCAGCATATTTATCATTATTTGGTAATGATTTATAAAATAATAGACATATTCTTTGTATTCTTTCATACTTCACTCATTTTCTTTAATGTTCTCGGGTGGATTTGCAAGAAAACCCGTTTAGCCAACCTTATTACCCTTTCACTTACAGGTGCTTCGTGGTTTATTCTCGGAATATTTTACGGTATTGGGTATTGTCCCCTTACTGACTGGCATTTTAATGTACTGGAGAAGTTGGGAAAAGATAATTTACCCTTATCCTACATCGAATATCTCGCTGAAAGATTAACAGGAGGCGAATTTGACGGAGAAACCGTGAATCAGATCACTCTTGCCGGCTTTTTAATTTCACTGATTTTATCGGTTTATTTCAACTACCGGGATTACAGAAAGAAAAAGAAAGACTAAAGCAAATTTAAGGGCATTTCAGTACCCCGAGTCTGGTAAATTCATGCAAACTATAGAATCCATACTCCCGTTTTGAACATTCTCAAATTCGCCTTATTTTTGCATTATGGATAGAAAGAGGAGGTATTATAACAGATATAAGAAAAGAGCATCGGAATATCTGAACGATAAATCACGATTAATTCAGCTCTTGTCAAGTGCGAGAACGAAAATGGAAAGTGGAAGATCTCAGCTAAGTGAGGCTTACGATACGATCCAGGTATTTTATCGCTTATTAAAAGCTTATGTAAAAGGAGAGTACAGAGACATACCTAGGGAGAAGGTATTACTCATAATCGGAGCATTTATTTATCTGGTTTCTCCTATTGATGCTATATTTGATTTCATGCCAGGAGGATTACTGGATGATGCAGCGGTATTTTTCTGGCTGCTCGATTCTATGAAGGGTGAACTGGCAGCTTTCAGAGAATGGGAATATTTATCAAGTGAAGAACTAGAATAGAGTCTGTCCATAAGAGTCGGGTGTTTGATTCAGAACCGAACCGCCAATTGGCGGTGAGCTCAGCGAAGCTAATGTTCGATATCAAGGCTTGCGAAGCCAGGTCGGTGGCATAAGCTATTCTGCTCTGCGCCTTCAGGCAAGCTTTCAGCGGCCCAAGGGAGGCGCTATACGAACGCGGTCAACGTATTCCACTTAAATTTATGAGATCCCTCGACCATCTCCCGAAAGCTTTCGGGACGGGACCAGTTCGACTAAATGATATTGAAAACCAAAATCATAGTCTCACTGAGTAAACCGGACTTTACAGACAAACACCAGAATAAAAAAAAGAGGTTATCCTTATTTCAGGCTAACCTCTTTCCAGTTTAGGGTTTAATTATTTTCAGGCTGGAACAGGTACCTCTGCTTTTTTCACGGTTTTTACAATTATAGCAGCAACTTTATAGGGATCGGCATTGGATGCCGGCCTTCTGTCTTCCAGTCTGCCTTTCCATCCGTCATCAATCGTTGAAATTGGAATACGGATAGAAGCACCACGATCTGAAATTCCATAGGAAAACTTATCAATCGACTGAGTTTCATGCAATCCGGTAAGTCTTTTGTGATTGTCTGCACCATAAACTGCCATGTGTTCAGGGATGTATTTTGCGAATTCCTCACAAATAGCAGTAAAGACATTCTGATCCCCAGATGTTCTCATCAACCCGTTAGAGAAGTTTGCATGCATTCCCGAACCATTCCAGTCACCATCAACAGGTTTTGGTTGCAGGTTTACCCGCACACCAAATTTTTCACCCACTCTTTCAGCGAGATACCTTGCTACCCATATCTGATCACCAGCCTCTTTAGCACCTTTAGCAAAAATCTGATACTCCCACTGACCTTTCATTACTTCAGCATTAATCCCCTCAATGTTGAGTCCTGCTTCTATACAAGCATCAAGATGCTCCTCTACCATATTTCTTCCGATGTTGTATTCGGCACCTACAGAACAATAAAAGGGACCCTGGGGAGGAGGATAATAACCCGGAGCAGGAAATCCAAGTGGAGTATGATGATTCAGATCCCATAACACATATTCCTGTTCAAAACCAAACCAGAAATCATCATCATCATCATCTATGGTGGCTCTTCCGTTCGATGGATGAGGGGTTCCATCAGAATTTAGAACTTCGGTCATCACCAGATAACCGTTTTTCCTTTGAGGATCATTACAGATAAAAACAGGCTTAAGCAGGCAGTCTGAAGAATTTCCGCTGGCCTGTCCAGTTGAGGATCCGTCGAAGGACCACATGGGAACATCTTCCAGTTTACCACTGAAGTCCGAAAGAACCAGTGTTTTACTTCTCATCATCTGAGTTGGCTTGTACCCGTCAAGCCAAATGTACTCTAATTTTGATTTCATAATACTACTTTTAATTTGACACTGTTAAATGTTTTTTTTGTTTATGTCCGTTGTACTCATTCTGCATTGAATCAGTAAGCCCACAATGTTGGCGGTTCGGTTCTGATTCAGTTACTCTGAATTATCGACAAATTTTAATTTGATTTTCTGTATTTTTTATTTTACACCCCCTCATTGCACACTTATATTTTCCAATTTTCTCCTTTTTGATACAAAATAATATAAAATATATTTATTAACCAAATAAATGATTTAAAATTATTATTTATTATCTTTATAAGGTTTTTACTTTCTTTTTGATTTTATTTGCGGCCTTTTAATTACTGTTTGATATTTTATATAGCATTTTGTAGAAATTTTTATTTATGGTTTTTTTCTATATGAGGAGGGGGCGCGATAATTTTTTTTATTTTTTTCATTAAATGATCTTGAATTATGATCCAGACACCCGACTTTAAGGACAGACACTAAATAGAGTCTGTCCATAATGTCCGATATCTGCGTTGCTGCAAA
>CAYRTD010000164.1:0-8614 GCA_964426915.1 uncultured Bacteroidaceae bacterium
AAAAGAGCTTTTGTTTTTACCGGAGAATATGATAAGGTTTTACCCATGGATCTGTTACCGGTTCATCTCTTAAAATCCATCCTTTATGAAGATATTGATGAGATGGAAAAGCTGGGTATTTATGAAATTGCTGAAGAGGACTTCGCTTTGTGTGAATTCGTATGTACATCAAAAACCAATGTACAGCAAATACTGAGACATGGTCTCGATCTTATGAAAAAAGAAACAGAATAAAAATCTGATATTTTTATACAATGAAAGGTTTAAGAAAACTTGTTGACAAAATTAAGCCGCAGTTTGAAAAAGGTGGAAAGTATGAAATTTTTCAGTCCACTTTTGAGGCATTCGAGACTCTGCTTTTTGTCCCTGACAAGGTCACAAAAAACGGCACTCATATCCGTGATGCAAATGATATGAAACGATCAATGGCTTTAGTTGTCCTATCCCTGATTCCGGCACTCTTATTTGGGATGTGGAATGCAGGCTATCATCATTTTACAGCAATTGGTCAGGATGCAAATTTCTGGGAAACTTTCGTATTCGGTTTCCTGAAAGTTTTTCCAATAATTGTTGTGTCCTATGTAACCGGTCTTGCCATTGAATTTATATTCGCTCAAATAAGAGACCATGAGGTAAATGAGGGCTTTCTTGTCACCGGGATGCTCATTCCCCTGATTATGCCCATTGATGTACCCTTATGGATGGTTGCTGTTTCCACGGCCTTTGCCGTAATTATCGGAAAAGAGGTTTTTGGGGGTACAGGAATGAATATTCTGAATCCGGCACTAACGGCAAGAGCCTTTTTGTTTTTTGCTTATCCTACTGAAATGTCGGGTGATAAGGTCTGGATTGCCGGTTTACAGAATGGAGAAAATGTAGTGGATGGTTTTAGCGGTGCTACAGTTTTGGGGCAGGCAGCTCTCAACAACAGTGAATTTTCAAATGGTATTGGAGAAAAATACTCAAGCCTGGATATGTTTCTGGGAACGATACCTGGTTCAATAGGAGAAACCTCAGTACTTGCTATTCTTCTTGGAATGATCCTTTTAATCTACACAGGAGTGGGCAGCTGGAAGATAATTCTCTCGGCATTCGCCGGTGGCGCCATAATGGGTTTGATACTTAATATATTTGCTGTTAATGAGTTTATGGCTATCCCTTTCTGGGAACATTTAATGCTCGGAGGCTTTGCTTTTGGAGCGGTTTTCATGGCTACCGATCCTGTTTCCGGAGCTCAGACTGAAAAGGGGAAGTGGATATATGGTTTTCTGATAGGCTTTCTGGCCATTCTTATCAGGGTTCTGAATCCTGCATATCCGGAAGGTGTCATGCTTGCTATTCTATTGATGAATGTGTTTGCACCTCTTATTGATCACTATATTGTGGAGGCACATGTAAAGCACAGACTAAAGCGGATTTCTGTAACAGCTTAATAAACTATATGATGAAGAATTTTAGCAATACATATATTTTCGGTTTTGCATCAGCGATGGTTATAATTGTTGCCGCAGTGTTGTCTTTCGTTGCAGAAGAATTAAAACCTCTTCAGGAACGAAATGTTGAACTTGAGAAAAAAAGTGACATCCTTGCATCGGTACAAATGACAGAAGGAGTTGAAGATGCTAAAGATAAAGACAGCTTCATTGAAGAGCAATTTAATAATTTTATCACCGAAAGCTTCGTGATAAATTCCGAAGGTGAAGTTTTGGAGGGTAAAGATGCATTCAGCATCACTAAAAACATCAAAGCTGAGATGGACAAACCTGCTGAAGAAAGGGATCTCCCCATTTTTGTTTTCGAAACAGAAGAGGGAAGAAATAAATATATCATTCCTGTCAGGGGGAAGGGATTATGGGGACCTGTCTGGGGTTATATTGCTTTGGAAAATGATTTCAAAACCATCAGCGGAGCCGTTTTTGATCATCAGGGGGAAACTCCCGGACTGGGTGCTGAAATTAATACCGACTGGTTTGGGGATGCCTTCATTGGAAAAACTATCTTCGAGAACGGTGAATTTGTTTCCGTAAAAGTAGTAAAGGGGGGCGCTGATCCCGAGGCTGAACATAGTGTGGATGCGATATCCGGGGGAACCATTACCAGCAAGGGTGTTGAAGATATGCTATACAACAGTCTGAAACCTTATGTAAGTTATTTTAAGCAACAAATGAATTAAGAATTGAGATATGAAAGGCGAACCTTTATTTTCAAGTAAAAATCTGAAGCTCCTGAAGGAGCCTCTTGATGACAATAATCCGATCACGGTCCAGGTTCTGGGTATATGCTCAGCCCTGGCAATAACCGTTAAGCTAAAACCATCCATTGTCATGGCTATTTCAGTTGTTGCCGTCATGGCCATTTCAAATGTGGTAATTTCATTGCTTAGAAAGATGATTCCTCCGCGGATTAGAATCATTGTTCAGCTCACCGTTATTGCCGCACTGGTTATTCTGGTTGATGAGATCCTTTCGGCTTTTGCCTACGATGTAAGTAAACAACTGTCCGTATTTGTGGGGCTCATCATTACAAACTGTATCATTATGGGGCGTCTTGAAGCATTTGCTATGGCTAACCGGCCGTGGCAATCGTTTCTGGATGGGCTGGGAAATGCTGCAGGATATGGTCTGATCCTGATTATTGTGGCATTCTTCCGTGAATTATTGGGTTCCGGCACTCTCTATGGTTACCAGGTAATTCCCGAGTCATTTTATGAGGCAGGTTATGCCAATAATGGTATGATGATCCTGCCCCCGATGGCTCTCGTTACCGTTGGTGTTATCATCTGGGTGCAACGTAGCAGAAACAGAAAACTTATTGAAGAAAACTAGTAATTAAACAGATAAGATTATATCCACTATGGAAAACCTGATCAATATATTTGTAAAAAGTATTTTCATCGATAATATGATATTCGCCTATTTTTTGGGTATGTGTTCATACCTTGCGGTATCCAAAACGGTGAAGACTTCTACAGGACTTGGGATAGCCGTTATTTTTGTACTTGGATTTACTGTTCCCATCAATTTTCTTCTTGAACAATATGTACTTCAGGAAGGTGCCCTGATATGGATAAGTCCGGCTTTCGCCGATGTAGATCTGAGCTTCCTGACCTTCATTCTGTTTATTGCGGTAATTGCCTCAATGGTCCAACTCGTTGAAATGATAATTGAAAAATTCAGTCCAACACTTTATTCATCACTGGGTATTTTCCTTCCCCTCATTGCTGTTAATTGTTCAATACTAGGAGGTTCTCTTTTTATGCAGGAAAGAGAATATTCTAATATTGTAGAAGCAACTACATTCGGACTTGGTTCAGGTGTAGGTTGGTTTCTCGCTATTGTGGGTATTGCAGCTATCCGGGAAAAGATCCGCTATTCAAATGTGCCGGCACCTCTCAAGGGACTGGGTATTACATTTATTATTACAGGTTTAATGGGAATTGCATTTATGAGTTTTATGGGTATTCAACTTTAAATTAAGAAATTACAGGAAATGGTTTTTCTTACAACGGAATTAGGAATTATTTTGATCAGTATTGCAGTTTTTTTAGTTGTCATGCTGATGCTCGTACTGGTATTATTATATGCCCGGGCAAAATTAACCCCTCAGGGCGAGGTTCATTTAGAAGTAAATGATAAGGAATTCGATGTGAAGCCCGGTGATACTGTGCTTACCACACTCTCAAACCAGGGAATCTTTCTTCCCTCAGCTTGTGGCGGGGGAGGTACCTGCGCAATGTGTAAATGTCAGGTACATGAAGGGGGAGGCTCTATTCTCCCCACAGAAACCGGTTTTTTTACACGAAAAGAGCAGCAGGAAAACTGGCGGCTCGGTTGTCAGGTTAAGATCAGGGATGATATGAAAATTCAGATCCCTGAAGAAATTATGGGTATTAAAAAGTGGGAATGTGAAGTTGTTTCTAATCATAATGTAGCCACCTTTATCAAGGAGTTCAAAGTGAAATTGCCTGAGGGGGAAAATCTGGATTTCAGGTCCGGAGGATATGTTCAGATAGATGTACCGAAAATTGAAGTTGATTTTAAGGATATAGAGGTCGAGAAAGAATTTCGGGATGAATGGGATAAGTTCAAGATGTGGGATCTGAAAATGAAAAATACTGAGGAGACTTTCAGGGCTTATTCCATGGCAAACCATCCTGCTGAAGGTAATATTGTGATGCTGAATATCCGGATTGCTACACCTCCATGGGACCGGTCAAAGGGACAGTTCATGAATGTTAACCCCGGTGTTTGTTCATCCTATATTTTCACGCGTAAACCGGGGGATAAGGTTACCATTTCCGGACCCTATGGTGAATTTTTCATTAAAGATACTGATAAAGAAATGGTTTATATTGGTGGTGGAGCAGGAATGGCTCCATTACGCTCTCATATATTCCATCTTTTCCATACTCTTAAAACAGACCGTAAGGTTTCCTACTGGTATGGTGCACGTTCCAAAAAGGAGGTTTTTTATGAGGAGGATTTCAGGCAGATTGAAAAGAAATTCCCTAATTTTAAATTCAATATTGCTCTTTCCGAACCCCTTCCTGAGGATAAGTGGGATGGTATGACCGGTTTCATTCATCAGGTTGTTTATGATGAGTACCTTAGCAAACATGAGGAGCCGGAAGAAATTGAATATTACCTCTGCGGTCCACCGATGATGAATGATGCAGTTCAAAAAATGCTCTATGATCTCGGCGTTCCTGATGAAATGGTCGATTTTGATGATTTTGGAGGATAAACCTGAAAGGCCTGAGCGAATGGAAACATAACACAGAACCGGGTAAAACAAACTCAAAACCTGCCCCGATCCTTCAGGAAATACCGCTTAGATTTAGTATTGAATGAATATATCGGACATTATGGACAGACACTAAATAATCTGTTGTTGTTTTCAACGTTATATTAAGTGAAACAATGGATCACAAATCATCTTTAAAAATATATCGTGAAGAATTTTATTTATTACCTGATTGCAGTAATTCTGTTTTTATCTTCCTGTTCAACCGACAGGAAGCTAAATTATTTTAAGCTTGCCGGTTTTGCTCAAGGGACCAGCTATCATATAACATATGGACATTCAGATTCGGTAAATTATCAGGAGCAGATCGATTCTGTTTTACATGATTTTGATCTTTCTCTATCCAGTTATGATACGAGCTCGGTGATTTCCCGTATCAACCGGAATGAAAGCGATTATGTTGATGAGAAGTTCATTGAAGTGTTCAGGGTTGCCGAAGAAGTAAATGAAATTTCCGGTGGCGCATTCGATATAACTGTTATGCCGCTGGTCAATGCATGGGGATTTGGTCCGGGTCTTAAAACCGATATCGACCAGGAGGTTATTGATAGTATTCTGGTCTATGTAGGTATGGACAAGGTAGAACTGGAGGGTAACAGAATTATCAGGGAAACTACCGGCATAAGCATTGATGTAAATGCTATTGCACAGGGTTATTCTGTGGATGTGGTAGCTGATTATCTCGAAAGTCTGGGTATCCGTAATTATATGGTAGAAATTGGAGGGGAGGTCAAAACAAGAGGAAAAAACCCCAAATCCGAGGTCTGGAAAATTGGTATAGACCGACCTGAATATGGGAATGTTCTTCCGGGCTTTAATATGCAGGCAATTATCAGTTTAAATGAAAAGGCCCTGGCTACCAGTGGCAACTATAGGAAGTTTTATGAAGATGATGGGGTAAAATACTCTCATTCCATCGATCCCGTCACCGGTTATCCTGTTCGGCATGAAATTCTTAGTGCTACCATTATAGCTGAAAGTTGTATGGTTGCCGATGCATATGCTACTGCCTGCATGGTTATGGGAATGGAAAAGGCCAAAAAGATGTTGCAGTCACTGGAGAATGTGGAGGGCTATCTCATATATGGTGATCCTGAAGGTCAGTTTCAGGTATGGGCAAGCCCGGGGTTTGAAAAATATATTCTTAAGGAAGATCCTGAAACTATCAGGAATTAATTGAATCTTCGGTGGCACAGGTGCCACTGCAGCCGCAGGTAATACCCTGTTTTTCAAGTTCGGGTGAAGATGTTGTACAACTGCCTCCTCTGAATTCTGCTTTTCGATCAAAAAGCATTCTGATTGCAAATCCTGCAAACGCAATAAAAAGTAATACTATCGAAAGTAATAAAATCTTTATCATCACAAATCCTTTCTCTTTGTAGTAGAAACAAAATCCCGGGAAAATAGTTTAGTGTTGTTAGTTATATACCTTCACAACCGCTGCAACTTGTTTCTTTCATCCTTTTTTTGTGACACTTGATTTCTTCATGCTTAACACAGGTAATGCCTAAGTTTCTCATGTTTTTATTATGACCAACACGATAGGCAGGAAATTTGCCATTTTTTCGGACAAGGATATTTAAGGCCATGGCAAGCATTGATATACTGAGGAGTATGATTGATATAAGTAAAATCTTTAACACAGCTGAACAATTTTAAGTTTTGATTTGTCTGCTTAATGGCAAAAATAATCATTTATCCTTACATTTCTGTGTTTTGGATCATTTCTCTTCTGATGTATTTTGTAAAAAATCCTATGTAGTTTTACTTGCCAGGAAAATATAAACTATGATGACTATTCACGATCAACATACCTCTGAAATTAGTTTTAAAGATTTTAAAAAAGAAGTGCTCGACGATTACCGATTGGCCCACATAAGCCGGCAATGCAGCATACTGGCAAAAAAGGAAGTTCTCTCTGGAAAGGCTAAGTTCGGGATCTTCGGGGATGGAAAGGAAATTGCCCAGATCGCAATGGCTAAACAATTTCAAAATGGCGACTGGCGCTCGGGATATTACAGAGATCAGACTTTTCTTTTTGCTACCGGCATGTCCGGTCCAAAGGAATTTTTTGCTCAGCTTTACGGGGATACCGATTTAGAATGGAATCCGGGAAACGGAGGCAGATCTTTTAACAATCATTTTGCGACACGCCTTATCGACGAGAATGGTAACTGGAGATCCCAGACGGAGATGAAAAATACTACTGCAGACCTTTCTCCTACCGCTGCCCAGATGCCCAGGATCACAGGTCTGGGTTATGCTTCCAAATTATACCGAATGAATCCGGATCTGAAAGATCATAAAAAATTCTCCATAAACGGTAATGAAGTGACCTTTGGGACAATTGGAGATGCCAGTACGGCAGAAGGACATTTTTTTGAAACTTTAAACGCAGCTGCTGTTTTGCAGATCCCTGTTGCTATTGCCGTATGGGATGATGGTTACGGGATCTCGGTCCCCAAGGAGCTTCAAATAGTAAAATCTTCTATATCAGAAGCACTAAAGGGATTTGAGAAGTGTAATAATGGAGATGGAATTTATATTTATAGAGAAAACGGCTGGGATTATGCCGGATTGATAAAAATGTTTGAAGAAGGAATTAAGAAGTGCCGCGAAGAGCATGTTCCTGTGCTTTTTCATGTTGAGGAACTTACCCAGCCTCTGGGTCATTCCACCTCCGGATCTCATGAAAGATATAAACCGGAAGAAAGACTTGAGTGGGAAAAGGAATTTGATCCTCTGAAAAAAATGAAAGAATGGATTTTGACCAGCGAAATTGCAAAGGAGTCAGAATTGAAAAGCATTGAAGAAGAAGCTCTTAAAGAGACGAGAGAAATTCAGAATGCTGCCTGGCTGAATTATCAGAAACCCATCCGGCAGGAAAGGGATAAGCTGGTAGAACTTATCAATAACCGATCCTGTGAATGCAAAACTGACGAATATGATAAAGTGGCTTCTCTTACCAGTGATCTGAAAAAAATTACTAATCCTATAAGGCGCGACGTGATGAGCACTGCCAAAAGAATTCTCAGGCATATTTGTCTCGATTGCCCTATACGAAAAGAATTGCAGACCGACATCGGAAAATGGCTGGAAGAATACATGGATAATAATTATGAGAGATACAGTGCGTATCTTTATAATGAAACTTACCGTTCTGCTTTGAAAGTTGCTGAAAAATTACCTGAATATCCTGAAAATGGAAAAATGGTAAATGCACGGGAGATTTTGAAACATAATTTTGACGCTTTGTTTTCCAGGATACCTGAGTTAGTGACTTTTGGAGAGGATACGGGAAAAATCGGGGATGTTAATAAAGGACTTGAAGGCTTACAGGATAAGTACGGGGAACTCAGGATCACCGATACAGGAATCCGGGAAACAACTATAGTAGGACAGGGAATTGGGTTGGCATTGAGGGGCTTACGTCCTATTGCAGAGATTCAATATTTCGATTATCTTCTTTATGGATTACAGACAGTCAGTGATGATCTGGCCTCCCTGCATTACCGGACAAAAGCAGGTCAGGCTGCTCCACTTATCATTCGCACAAGGGGGCATCGCCTGGAGGGGATCTGGCATTCGGGTTCCCCGCTATCTATGGTGATCAATTCAATCCGGGGGGTATATGTATGTGTGCCGAGAGACATGACCCGGGCAGCGGGTTTTTATAATACACTTCTTGAAGCTGACGATCCTGCTCTTGTAATAGAACCGCTGAATGCTTACCGTCTGAAGGAAAAACTACCCGCTAATCCCGGTGAGTTCAGAATTCCTCTTGGAGTTCCGGAGGTTCTTGCCGAAGGTA
>CAYRTD010000165.1:0-8567 GCA_964426915.1 uncultured Bacteroidaceae bacterium
ATCGGTATCGGTAATCGGTGATCGGTAATCGGTGATCAGTAATCGGTGATCGGTATCGGTAATCGGTGATCGGTATCGGTTTGGACCAATTAAAAATCAGAAAGGGCAAAAAGCCAGTGACACACTTTTCTAAATACTCCCAAAGCCTCTTCAATGTCGAATAGTTTTTTTCAACACTAAAATATAACATAGCCTTTATGATCCAGCTTCCCTGGTCTTTATTCCATATCTTACAAATTCTCAAGAATAAAATCCGTCATCTTCGAATAGACATGGTATGTTGTGTTTCCTCCATAAATACCATGATTCTTATTGGGATAAAACTGCATATCGAACTGCTTGTCCGCATTAATCAGTGCTTTAGTAAGTTCGACTGAATTCTGAAAATGCACATTATCGTCTCCCATCCCGTGAATTAGCAAAAGCTTTCCTTTCATTCTGTCTACGAAGAAAATGGGGGAGTTTTCATCATAACCATCAGGATTTTCCTGCGGGGTACGCATAAATCTTTCTGTATAAATGGTGTCATAGTAACGCCAGTTGGTTACCGGAGCTACTGATATGGCCATATTGAAGATGTCAGCTCCTTTGAAAAGCGATAACAGACTCATGTAGCCGCCATAGCTCCATCCAAAAATGCCTATTCTGTCTTTTTTTATATACGGCAAGTCTCTCAGGTACAAAGCGGCTTCAATTTGATCTTTTGTTTCGAGTTTTCCAAGTTGCATGTATGTGGCTTTACGGAATTCTTCACCTCTGGCATTGGTACCCCGGTTATCGACACAGACAACTACATATCCCTGCTGAACCAGGTACTGAAAATATGCACCACGGGAGGTCTGAAAACGATCCATGACATTCTGAGACTCGGGTCCCCCGTATACAAACATAAACAGAGGATATTTTTTACCGGGATCGAAATCAACAGGCTTTATCATATAGCCTTCCAGTTTTATATCATAACTGGTTATGAAATCAAAGAATTCTATTTCTGCGAAACCATAATCATTCATCCTTTGCTTTAATCCGGTGTTTGCTTCCAGTAAACGGATTAATCTGCCACTTTCTTTATATAAGCTAATTTCAGGAGGGGTATTTATATTTGAATAATGGTTAATATAATACCTGAAGCTATTACTGAAACTGGTATTGTTCCATCCGGCCCGACCGGTCAGCCTTTTTTTCTTTCTTCCGTCTTTACGAACAGAGTAGGTATCGAGATATTTCGGTCCTCTTTCATGGGAAGAATAATAAATCGTACCTGATTTTTGATCAAAACCAATCAAGCTATGGACATCATAACCCGATTCGGTTATTTGAGTAATAACTTTGGTCTTGAAATTATAGAGATAGATGCTGTACCAGTCATCTCTTTCACTTATAACCAGGAATTCCTCGCCATTATCCAGATAGGTGATCATTTCATCAGAGGCTTCCGAGATATACCTGTCTTCTTTTTCTTCATAAACTACTTCCGATTCCCCCGTTGAAGCATTTGCGTGCAGCACCCAAACATGATTCTGTAAGCGATTTAGTCTGATTATGCTGAGCATCTCAGGATCAGTAGTCCATTTAATTCTTGGAATATACTGGTCGGTTTCTTCCCCGATATTCATTTCATTTCTTTCGCCGGTTTCGAGATTTGCAACAAATATCTGCACAATAGAATTTCGCTCTCCGGCTTTGGGATATTTGAACCTGTACCATTCGGGATACAGACCATGGTAAAGGGTCATATTGAACTGTTTAACATGACTTTCATCGAAGCGGTAATAACCAATTTTCTTGCTGTCAACCGACCATACAAAAGCTTTGTTAAAACCAAATTCTTCTTCATAAACCCAGTCCGGAGCTCCGTTAATGATTTTATTTTCTTCACCATCCGTGGTTAACTGATGTTCTGTACCGGTGTTAAGATCTGTCCAGAAAAGATTATTTTTTCTTACAAAAGCAATTTTCGATCCATCTGGTGAAAATGTGGCCAGCTGTTGTTTACCGTTTTCGGAAAGGGGTTTGATAGTTTCTTTAGAGATGTCATATATAAAATAATCTGCAATAAAGGAATGTCTGTAGATGCTTTCCCTGTTGGTAGTTAAAAGTATTTTATCTTCTTTGGGATCAAAACTGTATGATTGAATGTTTCTGACGGGAGAGTTATCAAGATCATTGATATCCAATAAAGTTTTTATATATTCCCCTGTCTGGTATTTAAATTTTTCAATTTTTGTATTTTCTGAAAGCAAAGTATAGTGTTCACCATCGTTCATAGAACGAAGATTGTCTATGCCGGCAGGATGGAACTTATACATTTTATATATATCGGAAAGTTCCATTTCTTTTGGATTCCTCTGTGCCTTTGAAACCGTTAGTGAAAGAGTAGAGATGACTGCGAGAAAAAGAATGATTTTATTTTTCATTGTTAATTTTTTGAACCTGACACTATTTGGATATTAAAAAAGATTGACGGAAAAACCCCCGTCAACAGCAATACATTGTCCGGAGATATATGAAGCACCCGTCATGCAAAGAAAAGCGGCAAGTCCGGATACTTCCTCCGGTTGTCCTATTCTTTTTAAAGGGGTATGCCTGATAACTTCTTTAAAATAATTACGATCCTGCAAAACCTGCTCAGCAAGGGGCGTCTGGATGTACCATGGAGCAATTGCGTTAACTCTTATATTGTAGGGAGCCCATTCAACAGCAAGATTTTTAGTCATCTGGTGCATTGCAGCTTTTGTCATGCCATAAACTATGCCAGTTCTCAGATGCCCCAGACCTGCTACAGAAGAAATATTAACAATAGAAGCATTGCCTGATTTTTTCAAAAGATCAAATAATCCGGTTGACAAATCAAGAGCAGAATTCAGGTTGGTCTGAAATATTTTATCTACTTCATCTGAATTATACTCCTGAGCTTTTTTGCGAATATTCGTACCTACATTATTAATTAAAATATCCAGCGAGTCCCAGTCGGATTTTATGGTTTCTATGATTTTTTCACGTTCCCCGGGCAGGCTCACATCCCCTTTTATCAGGCGGATGTCGGTTGTGAGGCAATCAAGATCTTTTCTGAGTAATTCAAGATCTTCTTCCGTTCTGGCAACCACAGCAATCTCAGCGCCAAGAGAACATAATTCCGATGAAATAGCTTTCCCTATTCCTTTCGTACCGCCTGTAACCAGGGCTTTTTTACCGGTGATATCCCATCTTCCGTTATCCATGATCAATAGTAATAAATTTTTTTGAAATTTCCTGTATCATTTTCCATGCATTCATCACGTGTTCACGACTCACTTCTGTTTGGGCCACTACAAAACGAAGTGTGAATTCTCCCTTTATCTTTGTATGAGATAAATATGCTTTACCGCTTTCATTTATCTCTTTAAGGAAGTCCTTGTTTATGCTGTTTCTTTTATTTTGTTCTTTAATATTTTCCAGATTCAGGCGAAAGCAAACCAGACCGAGGTTTTGCGGGTCCCATACAATGAAACGGTCATCGGATCTCATCTCCTCTGCAAGTTCACCTGCCCACTGAATATGATTTCTAATCTTCGATTTAATGGTATCAGTGCCCATGGATCTGATCACAAACCAGAGCTTCAGGGCACGAAACCGTCTTCCGAGCTGTATACCCCAATCCCTGTAATTATTTACCACCTTATCACTCGAAGTTTTCAGGTATTCGGGCATGATCTCAAAAGTTCTTATCAGAACTCCTTTATCCTTTACAAAATATGCAGAACAGTCGAAATTGGTGAACATCCACTTATGTGGGTTAAAGACATAACTATCTGCCTTTTCAATGCCCTTAAGGTGTTTTCTTTGATCTTCCAGTATCATTGCGGAGCCGGCATATGCAGCATCCACATGGTGCCAGATGTTATATTTACAGCAAATATCAGAAATTTTGTCTATTGGATCAATGGCGACTGTTCCCGTAGTTCCAAGGGCAGAAACAACACAGGTTGGAATTAATCCTTCCTTTATATCTTTTGAAATTGCTTTATTCAGTGCATCAGGTTTCATTCTGAGCTGTTCATCTACCGGAATATAATTCAGGGAATTCTTTCCGAATCCTGCAATTTTCACTGCTTTTTCGATAGAAGAGTGGGCTTCTTCACTACAATATATACGGTAATGATTAGAGTTGAAGCCTTCCCTGTTTACCCGGAAGTCTGAGATTTTTTCTCTTGCAGATAGCAGTGCCACCAGTGTGGATGTGGAAGCGGTATCCTGGATCACTCCATGGAAATGTTCCGGTATTCCAGTCATTTCTTTCAGCCAGTTCATTACCAGTTCTTCAAGCTCGGTGGCCGCTGGAGAGGTTTCCCATACCATGCCCTGTACTGCAAGTGCTGAAGTGAGAAGCTCGCCAAGAACAGATGGCATGGACGAGTTAGCAGGAAAATAGGCGAAAAAATTGGGACTTTGCCAATGGGTGATTCCGGGAAGTATGATTTTTTCAAAATCCTTCATTATTCTGTCGAATTGCTGGCTTTCGGCAGGGGGTGAGGGAGGCAGCTTGTTAATTACTTCTCTTGGTTTTACCTTCGATTTTACAGGATAGTTCTCAATATTTTCATAATATTCGGTTATCCAGTCGATCAGATCATATCCGAGCTTTCGGAATTCTTCCGGTTTCATAATAATTTTTTATTCAAATATAGTTTTAAGCTTTTAAATTAGAAAACCCTGATAATTTCTATTAAGGATTTCTTTCATAATATGATCTGTTTTTCTGAAATTGGGTTTCAGATAATTATCCATTTTGCTTTTAAAGGGTCTGTCAATAGAGTAGAGTGTCTGAATCATAACCGAACCGCCAAATGGCGGTAAGTTCAGAGAAGTTAATGGTCGGGAACAAGCCTGCCGCCATGGGATGACCAGTGCTACGGCAGGCGGACCTGCCCGCCTAAGGATGGAGACGGTCCTACCCCTGCCTAACGGGGGCTTGCGACTTCATGCGGTAGCACAAGCCTGAAAAAGCGGAGTCCGCCTATCTGAGGCGGATGAGTATTTTTCCGGCAATTATAAAGCAGGACCGAGAGATTACGAGCTTTCCGGTACTCCGGGAAAGTAGATAAAATCACTGGGATCCCATGGCTATCGCTTGGCTATTGTCCGGGATCAGTTCGGTTAAATGATTTTGAAAACCAAAATCATAGTTTCACTGAGATCCCTCGGCTATCGCTTGGCTATTGTCCGGGATCAGTTCGACTAGATGATTTTGAAAACAAAAATCATATTCTCACTGAGATTCCTCGGCTATGGCTCGGCTATTGTCCGGGATCGGTTCGACTATATGATTTTGAAAACCAAAATCATAGTCTCACTGAATTAACCCGGAAAGAGTAAATCGGACATTAATGGACATACCCTAAAAAGTAGAGTTTATAGTTCTATTAAGATTTTATCTTCAAAAAAAGCGTTTATTTGGCACGTTATTTGGATTTCTCAGAATGAACGAATCTCAAACCATAAAATATATTGTCATGAAAAAATTATTTTACCTGTTAATCGCCATAGCTTTGGTTTTTACGAGTTGCACCAAAGACCCCTATGCCAATTTTGTTGCTGACCGGAAGGTGGTAGAAGTTGGCGAGGAAGTATACTTTACGAACCGTTCCAATGATGCTGTTGATTACGAATGGAATTTCGGGGACGGGTATATCACCTATAATTTCAATGCGGTTCACAGTTGGGCTGCTCCCGGAAGTTATACGGTTACATTAACCGCATATGGTAAAAACGGTGACCTGGACAGAGCTACAATGGTTATTGACGTAATTCAGCCACTTGCTGATCTGAGGGTTATCGTGGAAGAATACGAGGAACCTTTTTATCTGGTAGAAGATGCACGAGTCAGAATCTATGAAACCCTTGATGATTTTGATAACGAAGCAAACTGGCTTGTGGAAGGATATACTGATGATTTTGGAGAGGTACTATTTCTTGATCTCCAGGCAAACAGACGTTATTATGTGGATGTATGGGGACCGTATCATGGCAACTATGAGTTGAGTTTAGAAGACGTAGGCTGGGTAGAAACGGATCATTTGACTCCGGATGTTGTCAATGAATTTATTGCAGTAGTTGATTATTATCCTGAAGGAAAAAAATCCACAAGAAATCCCCGTGCAGGTATGATAGACAGAAAAACGCACGAAGCTATCCCGGGTGCCAGGATAAAAGGCGACAGGAATAAGCCGGAAGGAATTAAGCAGCAGGTCAGGTAGCGTGAATTAGCATTTGCATTTAAAAAACCGTCCGTTTTACGGGCGGTTTTTTTTGGAAAAAAAATATAGTTGCAGGAGAAAATTGGTAAAGGGTTGTTTTTTTATATTATTGTAATTAAGCGGGTTGAGGTGTTGGAGATGGGGTCACACCCTAAGGGTTACGACCCTTAGGGTCGTAACCCTTAGGGTGTGTCAGAAGCTCATCTTCATCACTCATGCCTCCAAAATAATTTTCTATTTTTCATGCAAGTCTCAAAGATTTTTTGTAAAATTGCACTCCCTTTTCGGGAGGGGTATTAAAAATAAAGCCCAGATGGCGGAACCGACGCAGGAGCTCCCGCCGGGTCATAAGTTATTAGAAATAGTATTTAAATCGTTTATTGATATAGTAAATAAATGCCCAGATGGCGGAACCGACGCAGGAGCTCCCGCCGGGTCATAAGTTATTAGAAATAGTATTTAAATCGTTTATTGATATAGTAAATAAATGCCCAGATGGCGGAATTGGTAGACGCGCTAGTTTCAGGGACTAGTGTACGCAAGTACGTGCAGGTTCGAGTCCTGTTCTGGGCACGTTTTTGAATTCAAAAGGAATCAAAAAAATCAAAAGCACTTAAAAATCAACGTTTTAGGTGCTTTTTCTTTTTGCAGAAAAATCAAAAAAACACAATAAAAGTCAATGTAAGCGAGACTTTATCGAGAACAAGCTTTTCAGCCATAAAACTGTTCTCGGCAAATCGTGTAACTCTCTCTATTACAACATTTAAATTGATATGAATTGGCTCGATTTGGTATTGAAAACCACCCCAAAAATGAGTACTTTTAAGCAACAATCGAGAACAAATTCTTCAGTAAACTTAAAATGGAGAAAAAATGAGATTGACGATTAACTTTTTAGTGAAAAAAGCCAGACAAAAATCCAATGGTGAAATTCCTGTTTATGTAAGAATTACCTTGAAGGCGAAGAGAATAGAACTTTCAACTGGCATATATTGCTTACCAGAAAGGTGGGATGAAGCTGGACAGCAAATAAGAGGAAGAACTGAAGAGGCCCGGATTCTGAACAACAGGCTTGACAAGATTCAAAATGAAATTCAGGACCTTTATAACCAGCTTAAATCATCCGGCGATGACTTTGACGTAATCACTATTAAACGAAGGCTTTTAAACCAAGGAACTGATGTTGCTGAGGGTATTCTTAAAGTATTTGATTACTACCTTGACAACATGTATAAAAAGCTCAACAAGGGCTATTCAAATGAAACCTATAAACATTACAAATCATCAAGGAAAAGATTAGCTGAATTTATTCAGAAGCATAGAAGAAAAAAAGATTTTCCGGTGAAATCGATAGATTATAAATTTCTGAATGCGTTTGACGTGTATTTAAAAAAAGAATACAGCATTCATCAAAATACTGCCTGGAATTACCACAAGCATCTGAGGCGAATTTGCAACATTGCCGTCTCGATGGAATTGATTGCAAAAAATCCATATACCAGATTTAAGGTTCCTTTGGAAGAAACGAATCGCGGTTTTCTAACAAACGATGAACTTTCAAGAATTGAAAATAAAACGATAACCATTGAAAAGTTGGATACCGTCCGTGATATATTTGTATTAGCCTGTTATACCGGTCTTTCTTACTCCGATATTTCGAAATTAAGCACTGATCACCTAAGAAAAGGAATTAATAACAAGGATTGGATAATTATTGATAGATCAAAAACGAACAGCCGGTGCAGAATTCCTGTGCTCCCTGAGGCTAAGTCTATTTTAGAAAAATACAAGAATACTTCACAATATAAGATTAAAGGATTGTTGGTACCGGTTCTTACGAACCAAAAAATGAACAGTTATTTGAAGGAATTGGCAGATATTTGTGGCATCAATAAAAATCTGTCGATGCACATGGCCAGACATACTTTTGCCACAACCGTAACATTGAGTAACGGCGTACCCATAGAAACAGTTTCAAAAATATTGGGTCATACCAATTTAAAAACGACACAGATCTATGCAAAAATTTTAGATCAAAAAATCTCAGATGATATAGAGCATCTTCAAGCAAGGCTTAAGTCCAAAAAGAAAATGAGATTATAACATTCTCACATCAACCCTTCATCTGCCATTGACAAATAGGATTCACTGGTAAAAATGATATGGTCGAGAACCGGCATGTCGAGGAGTTTGCCAATTTCAACAATTTTTCTGGTTAGTTTTTGATTTGCATCACTGGCTGCAAGGCTACCAGAGGGATGATTGTCTAAAAAGAAAAAGCCGCCCTTGACTTTTCCGGACGGCGATAAATAACTTTGACACGATTTAAGG
>CAYRTD010000166.1:0-8449 GCA_964426915.1 uncultured Bacteroidaceae bacterium
ATTCCTTGATATCTGCTACCCGGTACACATAAATATATGGATCGTGTCCGGCATGGGCAATATAGTCACCATTTGGGTGCCAGGATACCGATTCAATTTTTTTACCGGTATGGTTAAAAAATTTCACAAGTTCTCCGGTTTTCCATTCCCAGAGGTGCATATTACCACGTGAAGTGCCGCCCTGGCCTACAGCAAATACGTAGTTCGCATCGGGTGAAAATACACCACTGGTAAAAATGGTGAAATGGTCTGTCTTTAGCGTTTGGGCAAGCGACCAGTCCTCGGTGTTATAAACCTTTACCGCACCATGACCAACTGCCAGTAGATAGGCATCATCAAGGGAAAAGAAAAGTTCATTAACTGTATTTCCAAAATTGATTTCCTTGATTTGTTTTCCGCCCGGCATATCGAAAATGCGGATATAGCCTTCAGTTGAACCGTCGGGATTCTTAATTTTTTCTTCACCGGTAACCAACAGGCTGCCTTTGTGCGACCAGGTGAGTCCGTCGATGCCTCGCTTATGTTCAAGTACTTTATGTACCTCACCGGTTTTTGCATTATAAACCGTAACCAGGTAATCTTCGCTACCTGCAGCTACATATTTTCCATCGGATGACCAGCCTACACGTTCGACTTCTTCCTCTGCATAATCACGCCATAGCTCAGCGCCATCGGATGTACGCCACATGATGACCGAATTATCGTATTTGGTTCCGCTTACGATATACTTTCCGTCCGGTGAAAATTCAGCGCTTTCTACCGAACCGGGTTCTCCCAAAGCATCGGCCACGCGGGCCCATACAGGTTCAAGCCGAAGCTGATAATTCAGAGGTAAATGTGGTTGGGCCTGAAGCGTAATAAAAGAGATACTAAAAACAATGACATTTATAAGTTTTTTCATTTTCATAATTATTTAGCGTTTAAAATAGATTTTCTATATCATATAATTCATTGTATGGAATCATTTCTCTAAATACTTTATTTATCATACTGATAATACTTTATGCTTTGCAATAAACTCAGGATCTATTTCCACCCCGCTTCCCGTTCCTATGGGAAGGTGAAGAATTCCATTCTCAGGGATTAAGCTTGAGGAATCACATTCAAAGGGTATGTCTCTGCTGACCCCTTTAAATTCGTGATAGGGTCCGGCGTTAGGAATAGCCGACACGAACTGCATCATGTAAATATACCCTAAGCCGGTTCCTGAGATATGCGGTGTACAGGGGTATCCCATGGCTTCAGCCATACGGGCTACCTTCATGCACCGGATCATTCCGCCAAAATAGAACAGGTCCTGCTGGACCATTTGTACCGCTTTATTCCCAATCAGCCAACGAAAATTTCGGATGCTTACCTCCCCTCCGCCTGACCCAATAGGAATGGATAAGGCATCTGCTGTTTCTTTCCAGGTTTCATAATAGTCGGTCGGACAGGGTTGTTCATACATATCAATTTTATTCGCCTCAAGGATTTTTCCAATGCGAATGGCTTCTTTGGCATTATCGTAACTACCGTTACAGTCGGCGTACAGAGTAATGTTGCTGTCAAAGGCTTCACGAACCATTGGGATTAATTTTTCGGTTCTTCCAGCCGGCTCTTCCGGAATGCTCCTCCGTCCGCCAATTTTAAATTTCACGGCTTTGGCACCGGTTTCAGCCTGTAGGGCTTTGATCCTCTCCAGGCTCTCCCGGGCAGATTTCCCCCTGTTGTTATTGGCCTGGTAAATGGCTATTTCCGTATTATGAATCTCACCAATCAATTCACCTATGCTTTTGCCGGCAATTCTTCCCAGCATATCCAGAATAGCCATCTCAGCTGTGGCAACCGGTATCCAAAGGGCATATCCCTGGTATTTATAATTATTATGATACATCATGATGCCCTCCTCAATCAAGCTGTCCAGATCGCGGGCATCCTTACCTGTAAAAAAAGGATTTACAAGCTGCACCTGCATGGGAAATAAATGAGGCATCCGGATGTTATGCCCTACACAATAGCCTTCAGCTCCTGAAGTAGAACGTACTCTGCAAATATAATTTCCGTTGTACTCCAGAAGGTCACATGATTCAATGATCACAGGCTCGGGAAAGTATTTCCTGTTTAAAACCGGCTGATGAAGAGCAGCATCAATTTGGGTATAATCCGGCAAGCCATCATCTTTAGCTTTGCTTGTTTCGGGCACACATGAATTGGTTAGCAAAGGAAGACCCAGCCCGGCCATCAGACCCGATTTAACAAAATTTCTCCGACCCGTTTTCATAGAAGCTATATTTACTGGTTAAAAAACAAGGAAAAAAATATGAAATATTTATGTAGTTTATTCTTCCCTAAAATTAAGCTAAATGATGTAATTAACCTTTTTCTGAGACCATAAATAATATGACAAAAAAAAATGAGATTTCAGGATTTAATGATCAGAAATATAACAATTTAACAGTACGGTTATTCAGATTGACACATGTTTGTCACCTGCTTGTCTGAATTTGTCTTGCAGTGATCATTGAATTCATTCTTCTTAAAGGCTTATATTTGTATTACTTTTATTATTATGAAACATCGTTCAAAATGAAAAACATCAGCAAATTTCTTGTTATTTCTCTTGTTGCACTGGTAAGTTGCAAAACTTCAGAAGAAAAGATAAGCATAACTATTCATGATGAAGTAATTGCTCCCGTTGATGACGGGATTTTCGGTCAGTTTCTTGAAAAACCAAGCTGGCACGGCGAATGGGGACCTGAAGCAGCATTAATTCCCGGTAGTCATGAATTACAGGATGGAGTGGTCGAATTAATGGAAGAAATGAATATTCCCGTAATACGGTTTCCGGGAGGAACAGATGTAAATCTGCAGGACTGGACCACTATGATCGATAACGTACCCGGAAGGAAAGGTGGGAGACCAGTTTTTATTGGTATTGAGGGTGATACAGTCACCAATAATTTCGGCTATGATGAAGCCTGCAGACTAGCAGAAAATCTGGATGCTGAAATGATGCTTGTAATTAACTTTGGGGATGCATATTTTGGCACCAAATCAATTGAAGAGGCCGCCATGCACGAGGCTGGCCTTTTGGCTTATTGCAATGCCGAAACTGGCACGCCACTTCCGGAAGGTATGCCCGACTGGCCTTCTATCAGAGCAAAAAACGGACATCCGGAACCTTATAACGTGAAGTACATCCAGATTGCGAATGAACCCTGGGTAATGGATCGTCAGTTGAAGAGATCTGGCGAGATAGATCCGGAACTAAAGGACCGCTACTTTGCATCTCTTGAAGCCTTCATCAATGCCTTTAAAGAAATCGATCCCGGTATTCAAATTATTGCCGATGGTAATTCAGAAGATATTACACTGCCGCTCAAGGATATGTTCGGTGACAAAATAGATTATCTTGCTTATCATATCTACAAACCCTGGGGCATAAATAAGATTCTCAGGGGAGAGGATGAAATATCAAGAGATTCATTAACCGCGGAAGATGTCTGGAAAGCCTGGGTTGCGGTTCCCGAATTCAATGATCAGGGAATGTCTGTAATTGATAATAATGTCTATAACATGATGAAAGACGCCGGTTACCCGGTTGCCGTAACGGAATGGAACTGGAACGGTTGGTGGGGCACAAACTCGGTAGACCAGGATCAACTGGGCTCTCATTTTACAAAAGGAATGGGCGCTGCCGGTTTTATACACGCACTAATGCGGGAGGGTGATAAAATTGCCATCGCAAATCAGTCCATGCTCGTTGGAAAATCATGGGGAATAACAGGCATCAGGGTATCACCAACCATGGAATTTGAACCTCACCCCTATCCTACCGGACAGGTTACCGGGTTCTACTCCAGACATCATGGCAATGAGCTGTTGAAAGTTTCTACCGAGAACATTCCTGTTTACACCCAACCATACAGAATGAGCGGAATTACACCCGTTGATACCATTGCTTACCTTGATGTACTGGCTACAAGAATGGAAAACAGGGTGTACCTGCACGTGATCAACAGGCATTTTTCCGATGATATTGACGCGAACATTGATTTATCAGCAATTGGTAAAACGGATGCTGAGGCTGTTCACCACGTTTTCACGGGGAATATAAAAAATGAACCTTGTGGGGAAATGCCTGATGTTGTGGGATGTTTTAGTGAAAAAGAAACAGAAATAAAAGGCGGTAGTGCCAGGATCACTTTCCCGGCAAGGTCTGTATCTATTGTTGAATTTTTTTAAACAATTCACTTAAAGAAGTCTCCCATGTTCTAGACCCCTGGTAAGAATTATTTTTTTAAAAATGCAATCAATGGATTTAAAAAGGCATTGAACTTTTCAATATGAGGTAAATGCCCTACATTTTCTATTTCAATTAATTGTGCATTAGGAATTTTCTTTTGAGTTTTTTTACCCAATTCATTATAAAGTCCCATAGTTTTTCTTGTTTCGGGAGATACAAGTGGTTTGCCAAGTGCAGTCCTGTCTCTTGTGCCAATAATTAAAAGCGTAGGCGCTGTGATGTATTTAAATTCGTAAACCACAGGTTGTGTGAAAATCATATCATAGGTTAGAGCAGCATTCCATGCTATGGTTTTATAGTCAGAGTTGAGTGTCCACCCTGCAAGAAGATTGACCCATTGGTCATATTCGGGCCTCCATTTATTATCATAGTAACTATTTAACTGATATTCTCTGATGCTTTCGTAGCTTTTTTTAAGTTCATTTTCATACCACCATTCTACAGGTTTGTAGGGTACTTTGAGTTTCCAATCCTCAAGGCCGATAGGATTTTCTAAAATAAGTTTTTCAGTAATGTCGGGATACATTAAGGCAAAACGGGTAGCTAACATACCACCCATAGAATGTCCTAAAACAGATGTTTTTGTTATCTGCAATGAATCAAGTAGGATCTTGGTATTTAGGGCAAGTTGCTGAAATGTGTAATGGAAAAATTCTGGCTTTGATGATTTACCAAAACCAATTTGATCAGGCACGATTACACGAAATCCCTCTTTGGTTAAATTTTCGATGGTAGTTTTCCAGTAAGCTCCATTAAAATTTTTTCCGTGAAGCAGTACAATGTTCTTTCCATTATAATTATCGGGTCTCACATCCATATAAGCCATTGTCAAATCCTGTTTTTGGATATGCAGAGGTAAAATGGAAACAGGATATGGGTATTGATAATTGGAAAGCTCTAAATCCAACCATTGCAATTGGTTACTTTGGGCATTTATCGATTGTTGTACACTGATAATGAATACAATTGATAGTGTGATTAATCTCATTATTGATAAATTTTTTATTGTCATAATTGTTGGCATAGCTTTGGAGGTTTAGGGGCGGGAATCTACTCGATTACCACCAGTACTTCATTCTTTCTTAAGCTTCTTGAGTTGTGTTTGATAAGACTGAAAATAATTTTTTTGAGTTTTTTCATCCAAAAAAGAAGAAAAAGTCAATTTTTCAACCAGGTCAGTCTGATTAAGCATTGTATTTAGTAGGTCGTCATAAACGTTTTCATTAATCCCAGCTTTTTCTGATAAAATCTTAAATTGTAAATAGACTTTACCTTGTGCTAAGGTTTTAGGTAAAAGCCCATGTTCTAAAGCGAAATCTTTGTCCTCAATATGTAGCCTGCTATTTAACAAATCATAAGCAGGGCTTAATTTAAAATCCCCCATCGAGGTTTCAATTAAGGAAAAATTCTTAAAATGAGCATCACCATTTGAAAATAAATAATTGAAGATTAATATTTTCAAGAGCTTTGGGGCTTCTAAGAGATATGCAGGAACGAACTTCTTCATTATTTCAAATAATTCAAAATAATTTCCTGAATACTTATAGTGCTCTCCATGTGTTTGCGGTGTTCTTCCTGAAAGGGAAGCAAAATCCTCCTGTGCTAATTTCGAACCGTCTTCTTTTAAATCAAATCTCTTTGTAATATATGCTGGAGAACCATTCTTGAAAAAAATTAGTGCGTTTTCAGCTGCTTCTATTCCATAAGCTTGTTTTGCAATTTGCATCGTTAAATGTTCATTCGCAGGCATGCACTCTGGTTTTTTTCCTGTACCCGGAATAGGTTTAAGAATATATTCTCCTTGCTCTCCTTCATTGATGAGCCGTAATTTGTTTTTATCGAGTAATACTGAAAATTTCTCTTGCACACCAGAGATTGACATTCGTTTACGATTGTCATCAAATAGTTCATCCGTTTCTGAATTTGAAGCCGGTGAATCATAAGGCAATATGTGATTCACTTTTCTTCCTTTAAATACTTTTGACAGACATGCTCTGCTATAAGTTGTATGACCTTCAGCTAAGGTACCTGGACAATATTTAATTTCATTCAGAATCATACAATTATTCTATTTTAATAACTTTTATTGCCCCGATATTATCACTCTTAGCCGTTGCAAGAAGTATACTAAAATAATCGTTCAAGTCAAGCCTGTTTAGCTTACAAACTATCTGTTTATTTGACCCCTCAGGTAACATATTATAAAAAAAAGGAAATAAAAAATCTGAATGATATTCTTGTTGAGATTTTGGCAATGTTAAACTAATAGCAGGTTTGGTTTCATCACTTATCCATGAATCATCATATTTAAAGGTAAAAGAACCATTATCATGCTGAATTAACATACCTGCTTCTTCGTTCTTATAAAGTATTTTTGCCTTCCTCATCTGTTATTTCCGTTTTAACCTTTAAACATACTTCTAACCCTAATACATCTGCTATTTTCTGAATAGTCTGTAAAGTAGGGTTACCTTTACCACTTTCAAATTGCTTTAGTGTTCTTAATCCAACTCCTGAAATTTTTGCCAGATTTTCCTGGTTAACCTTCAGGTTTTCTCTGCGTTCTTTTATTGTATTAATTAAATTCTCAAAGTGCATAATATTGCTCTTTTATATGTAAAAATATAAAATTTTCTGACTTTAACCAAAAATAGAGCAATTAATTGCACTTTTAATTAAAATTACCTTATAACTGTTTATAAATTCATTCCAAAAGTGCACTTTTTAGCACTTTTTGTTGTATTGGCAAATTTATAGTCGGGCGGGTAGCCCATTTCCAAAGTTGTCCAAAGATGCGCATGATTTTCCTGATTACCATGACTAATTGGCAATTCCATTATTCGAATAATCATGGTAATCCTATAATCCTTTAATCAAGGTTCAGACATTTTCCCGCTACCCAATTCGACAAGAATTTGGCCAATGTTTTTCAGTCATATACTGCTATTTTTTGCAATTGTCATGACTTTGTCATAGTTCTGACAAATACAGCCATAGTTTGTCTTTACGTTGTAAACTTAAATAAAGTTTGAATCGTTATTTTTGCTTTGGATATCTGTTTAGTTTCATAAAAAATATTTTATGAAGGACGAAGCTTTGGTGCGTATTTCATTTGATGAGGTTAAAGCTGAACTTCAGAAAATTTTATCCGGATATGGTTTCACGGAGGATAAAGCTTCACTGTGCGCCAGACTCTTTGCAGAAACTACAAGAGATGGGGTTTATTCTCACGGATTGAACCGTTTTCCGGGATTTATTGATACCATCGAGAAAGGATATGTCATTCCGCAAAACGAACTGGTACTGGCAGAGTCTTTAGGTAGTCATGAAGTATGGGATGGAAACCTGGGCCCCGGCAATGTCAATGCATACAAGGCAATGAACAGGGCCCTTTTTTTAGCTAAAAAAGGCGTTGTTGGAATAGTTGCCATGCGAAATACCAATCACTGGATGCGTGGAGGATCATATGGATGGCAGGCAGCTGAGGCCGGTTGCGCAGCAATTTGTTTTACCAATACCGAACCCAACATGCCTCCCTGGGGTGGAAGCCTGTCGAAAATTGGAAATAATCCACTCATCATAGCGGTGCCGGATCATCCGGATCATGTTGTTCTGGATATGGCTATGTCGCAATTTTCATTTGGAAAAATGGAAAATCTGAGATTAAGCAATGAGAAATTACCTTTCGATGGTGGTTTTACAAACCAGGGTGAACTAACCAACGATCCCGAAAAAATAATAGCGTCGAAAAGGGCATTGCCGGCCGGATACTGGAAGGGATCGGGATTATCTGTTATGCTGGACCTGTTGGTTACCATTCTGTCCAAAGGAAATTCCACTGCGGAGTTAGGAAAAAAAGAAGCTGAATATGCCGTTTCCCAGTTTTTTATGGCCATTGACCTGGAGACAGCCGGAAGATCGGAATTTGCAAGAGGAGTCATAGAAAATCTTAAACTGGAGGTACATAATGCCCAGCCCATCTATGAAAATGAACCCGTATATTATCCCGGTGAACGAACAATGCTTACCAGGAAAGAGAACCTTAAAAATGGTCTTCCGGTAAATAAGAAAGTCTGGAAAAAAATAAAAGCTTTGAAAAAGTAACTTATATAGTGCCTGTCAATAGAGTCGAGAGTCTGTTTCAGAACCGAACCGCCAATT
>CAYRTD010000167.1:0-8370 GCA_964426915.1 uncultured Bacteroidaceae bacterium
TTAAAATTTTTGCAGCAACGCAGAACCGAGTGATAACGAGCTCACGAATACCGCTTAAAATTAACCCTGAATGAGTATATTGGACATTATGGACAGACACTAATTATTTTTGATAGCACAAAGCATCATTAAGGGCAATCACCGCATCATGATAACTTTCCCTGCGGATAACGAACTGGATGTTCACCTGCATAAGTGAAAGGGATAAAGCAGAAATGTTTATGTCTTTTTCGGCCATGGCAGTGGTTGCTTTTGCAATGATTCCCGGCCGGGAGGCATTTGTGCCCAGGGCACATACAAGTGCGCACTTTTGTGTGGTTACCTGAAAATATTTTTCTTTTAGTTCTTTCAGCAGATCATCTGTAAGGTCTTTTTCCCATATAACCTGGGTTATACTGTTTGCATTGGTCGATTTTAAAATGTAGCTTATATTGTTTTTTTCAAAAACAGTCATAATACCCCTGTCGAATCCTACACTTCCTACCATAAGGGGATCGTGAACTTCGATAGCGACAACTTTATCCGTTCCCGTTATGATCTCAACCCGGGGGGCAGCTTCGCGATAATCTCTGGATATAAGTGTTCCTGGGTGATCCGGCTCAAATGTATTTTTAACCCGAATGTTGATCCCTGCCAGTTCCAGTGGTTTAGAGGCTTTGGGATGAATAGCTTCCATACCTACATCAGCAAGTTGATCGGCCACATTATAATTGGTGTGTCCTACAGGAATCGATTTTTCGATCCCAACAATATTGGGATCGGCGCTTGAAAGGTGAAATTCCTTATGGATAATCGCTTCATCGGCATTAACAGCCACGGCAATTTTGGAAAAAGTGACCTCGGAATATCCTCTGTCAAATTCCCTCATTATACCTTCCGTTCCTTTTGTGTATCCGGTAGCTATGGCGATGGTTTTATTGAATTCAACTTTCCGGAATTCTTTTTGAATCCGTTCATCAATGCCAAGATATTCGGCATCATCGAAGCCACAAAGATCAACGAAATGAGCATTAATGCCGTTATTTCTGAGAATGTTCACGGAATTGAATGCCGAGTGTGCCTCTCCTATAGAAGATAATATTTCTCTGGCAGCGAGGAGGATGTTGGTTTTGCTTACATAACCCGTAGCCAGCACTGCGGCCAGATTGTTAAGATAATTTTTTGCCTGTTCAATCCGTTCGCTTATAAATGCATCGGCTTCCGACTGGTCAAGTCCGGTTTTGTCGTATTTCCGGTTTATTTGGATAAGTTTTCCCAGGAGTTCATCCAGTGCCTTTTTAAAATCCCGGTTTTCTTCAAATCTTGAATAAATACCTTTTTCCCCTGTCTTCTTGTGCTCTAGCAACCAGTTAGTTACATTGTTATAGGCTGAAACCACGAAAATTCTGTTATAATAATTTTCAGGACTGCGGTTTCCGATAATTATATTTTTAAGTACGTCATCAAAACGGGACATCGATGTGCCACCAATTTTTTCTACTGTAAGCATAAGGTATTATATTTAGTATGTCATTAAAGTCGAGTATCTGTTACGATAGCTATCGGAACATAATGTTCGAGATCAAGCCTGCCTGCCCAAGGATGGCCAGTGCAATGGCAGGCGGGCCTGCTCCGTTTTTTTAAGGGGTTGCAGCAACGTAGATACCGGACATTATGGGCAGATACTATTTTGGGTTAACGCGGCTAAAGTAAGAAAAAATGAACAGTATATGAGGAAAAGATTTAGATTAAACACTTCTATTTCGGATGACAAGGTCAGACTCTCATTCAGGAGTGTTCAAACCTCAGTCTCATAGCTGCATCGCATTCCTGAATGTTCCCGTTGTTATAAACGATTTTTCCATTCACGAAAGTTGTTTTTACGGAAGAATTAAATACCTGGCCTTCCAGGGGTGACCAGCCGCATTTGTAAAGAAGGTTTGACTTTTTTACTTCCAGATGACCTTTCGGATCTACCAGAACCAGGTCGGCAAAATATCCCTTTCTTAAAAATCCCCGCTTTTCTATTTTAAATATTTCGGCGGGTTTGTGACACATTTTGTCAATTACTTTTTCGATGGTAATTTCTTTTTTTTCAACGAATCCGAGCATAGCCAACAGACTGTGTTGCACCATTGGGCCACCGGAGGGGGCTTTGAAATAGCTGTTATCCTTTTCTTCCCGGGTATGCGGGGCATGATCTGTAGCGATTACATCCAGTTTGTCATTCAGAACTCCTCTGAAAAGTGCTGTTCTGTCCTGCTCTGTTTTTACTGCCGGGTTCCATTTAATAAGGGTGCCTTTTTCAGCATAATGAGAATCGTTAAACCAGAGATGATGTATGCATACTTCTGCTGTGATCTTTTTTTCCGATGCAGGGATGTCATTGCGAAACAGATCAAGTTCCTTTGCAGTGGATACATGCAGGACATGCAGGCGGGAATTATATTTTTCAGCAAGAGAAACAGCAAGAGAGGAGGAAAGGTAGCAAGCTTCTTCGCTACGGATAATGGGGTGTGCAGAGATCAGGACATTTTCACCATATTTTTTCCGGTATTCCTCTGAATTCCGGCGGATGGTTTCTTCATCCTCACAGTGTGTTGCTATTAGAAGGGGGGATTCGGAAAATAATGCTTCAAGACTTTTTTTGTTATTCACCAGCATATTTCCTGTTGAAGAACCCATGAATATTTTGAGTCCGCATATATCTTTTGGGTCTGCTTTTTTAACCTCAGCGAGATTATCATTACTGGCGCCCAGGTAGAAGGAATAGTTTACAAGCGATTTTTTTCCGGCCAGTCTATACTTTTTCTCAAGTTTCTCAATAGTAATCGCTTGTGGAACAGTATTCGGCATTTCCATATAGGATGTTATACCACCTGAAGCAGCTGCCCGGGATTCGGTATAAATCTCTCCTTTATGAGTAAGACCGGGCTCCCGGAAGTGAACCTGGTCATCAATAACCCCCGGTATCAACCATAATCCTTCAGCATCGATGATCTCAGTTTCAGGGTTCACATGAATATCTTCAGAGCTGATCTCAGATATTTTATCATCATCAATGAGCAGGTTGCCTTTGAATTTCTCATTCTCATTTATGATGGTGGCATTTTTAATCAGATACTTTCCCATGATCATGCTATTCTTTTATAATTACGAAAGAAGCTGTTGATCTTTAGTTTAATAATACCCCATATGGCTTCATTTACAATACCGCCGCTCATTTTTGATGAACCTGCTCGTCTGTCGGTAAATATAATCGGCACTTCAATTATATTAAATCCGAATTTCCACGCAGTGAACTTCATTTCGATCTGAAAGGCATAACCTTTGAACCGGATCTTTTTAAGATCAATTGTTTCCAGTACTTTTCTGGAGTAGCATATAAACCCGGCTGTTGAATCATGTATTTTCATTCCGGTAATAATTCTTACATAGACAGAAGCAAAATAGGAGATAAGAACTCTTCCCATTGGCCAGTTCACAACATTTACACCGGAGACATAGCGGGAACCAATGGCCAGATCGGCCCCTTTTTCCTCACAGGCTTCGTATAGCCGTAATAAATCGGTGGGATCATGACTGAAATCTGCGTCCATTTCATATATATAGGTGTAATTATGATCCAGGGCCCATTCGAATCCTCTTATGTATGCTGTTCCGAGTCCGAGTTTCCCCTTTCTTTCAATCAGATGAAGCCGTTCTTTATATTCCAGTTGTTTTCCTTTAACAATATCTCCTGTCCCATCGGGCGATCCGTCATCAATAATCAATATATCAAAATTACCAGACAGTCCGAAAACTGCTTCAATAATTTTACCAACATTTTCTTTTTCGTTGTAGGTGGGTATTATTACGAGATTTTCCTTCAAAGGGATATGCATTAAATTAATGCTACGAAGATAGGATTTTTAGCTTTAAAGCCTTGATCTGAGGAGTTAAAATGTGTTAAATATTTTAATATATGATTCATTTTCAACTGATCACAAGCACATCATTTGCCGTGAGAAGCCGGATCTGGTATTCCGGAACCGGGTTGCCCGTCAGATTCACATATCCCAGCCGGGGAAGGTTGATTAGCGGAGTAATATCTTCTATATAATTATTGGAAAGATCCAGGTTCCTGAGCATGACCAGGTTTGAAAGCTGGTCGATGCAACTGATGTTGTTATCAGCAAGGTACAGATCCTGCAACCGGATAAGTTCCCAGATCTCGTAAAGGTCAGATATCCGGTTTCTTGAAAGATCCAGATACAGAGCATGTTCGCAATACTGAAGGCCTTCAAGGTCGTCAATACCGCTTTCCGGTAGTTCAACTTCCTCCATATCGAAAAGAATGACAGGATTCAGATTTATCCGAAGATTTCCATAAAGTCTGAATTTTACGGCACTGAAAAAGCTGTTTACATTCTGATTCCAGGGTTCCTCTTCAAATTCCTGATCTTCATATATTGAATGAAACCCATTGCCGGCTTCCTCCTCCCAGATATATTCAGGATTATAATCGATATCCTCATCAAGGCCTAAAGGAATTTCTGCAGGGATGTTTTCAATATCTTTCATGAGGAATATATGACTAAAGGATTTTAATTCCTTGTGATTGTTTTCTTCGAATGACTTCTTAATGCATTCGCGGTAAAATTCTCCCCGGTCTGGATGATATAGCTGCATTAAAAGAGAAAAACGCCTGGGTGTATTCGTTGCTGACAAATCTGTATAGCTACAAATTTTTCCAGCCAGATCATTAATAGTGTCATAGTTTTTATTCCTGTACAGGTCAATAAGTTTGGCGGTAATCCTGTTCAGGTTCTTTTCACTGTAAGCTTCTTCCAGCTCTTTGTACAACTTCTGCATAGAGAATCCTTCTGCACCTTTGGAAACAACATTTATTAAGAGTCTGTCCATAATGTCCGAAATACTCATTCAGTGTTAAATCCGTGTGACTATGATTTTGGTTTTCAAAATCATTTAGCCGAACTGATTCCGTCCCGAAAGCTTTCGGGAGATAGCCGGGGGATCTCATATTTTAAGCAGCATTTCTGACCGCGCTCGCGGAAAGCTTCAGCGACACGCGGTTGCAGCAACGCAGATATTGGACATTATGGACAGACACTAATTAGGTATTTTTTGCAATATTACAGAATCATAATGGTAAAGCGAAAAAAAGCCTGTTAAATTGATGAGTATACTTTATTGACGGACATTATTTATTCATACCTCAAAGTATCTGCGGGATTTTTACCTGCTGCTCTTAACGCCTGGTAGCTTATAGATATCATTGCAACCATAAGTGAAAGCAAGCCTGCACCGAAAAATATCCAGGCATTAAGGGAAATCCTGTAATCAAATTTGAGCAACCAGTTTCTCAAAAAGTAAAAGGCGAGGGGCCAGGATATCATGGCAGAAATAATTAGCAGGATAATAAACTCGCGGGAGAAAAGACTCAGAATATTTCTTCTTGTTGCCCCCATGGCTTTCCTGATACCGATTTCTCTGGTTTTTTGTTCCGCAGAAAACGCCGACAGTCCAAAAAGGCCAATTGAAGCTATAATTACAGCAATAATAGCGAGAGCTTTCATCAGTTTTCCCATCCTTTCTTCAAAACGATACATTATTTCGAAGTCCTGATCCACAAACTTGTAATCGAAGGGATAGAGAGGCATGATTTCATTCCATGAAGATTCGAGTTTTGAAAGGTTAGAGCTCAGATTTCCTTCCTTAAGTCTGATAATCATAAAATTTTTATATTCAGGTGGAGAAACCATAACCGCCAGGGGCTCAATGATATTTCTTACAGGTTTATAGTGATAATTTTTCATGACGCCTACAACGGGCCCTGTGATACCGTTAAAACGGATTTCTGTTCCTATTATATTCTCAATTCCCATGACCTTCTCCAGTTCTTCATTTATCATAAATGCTCCCAGGGTATCCTTTAACATATCGGAACCGTAGTCTTCCGAAAACGTTCTTCCGGATTTCATTTTTATACCCATAGCCTCGGCATAGTCGAAATCCACTCCCGAAAAACTGACCAGGAGATCCATCTCGGGATCTTTTCCCTGCCAGTGAAGGCTGCTGGAATTACTACCGATCATATACGGCGGATGCATGGAAGAAGAAATGTATCTTACTTCCGGAAGTCTGCTAAGCTCTTCCCGGATAGCATTATATGAATCTTTCAAATCACCTCTCATATTTATATAAAGGAGATTATTTTTATCATATCCCAATTCCTTATTTTGCATATATGCCAGTTGCTGATGGATTACCAGTGTACCAGTAATTAGAATAATGCCCAGGCTAAATTGAGTAATTACGGTAATCTTCCTGAACCATCCTTTGCCGGAAGATTTTAAGCCCTTGTTTTTAAGGATGTTTAAGGGCTTCATTGAAGAAAGAACAATTGCCGGATAAAATCCCGAGAACAGCCCGGTAACCAGGGTAAGTATCAGAATACCGGCTCCAATAACGGGATCGGCCAGATCGCGAATGACAAAATCCTTTCCTGTTAGCTGATTAAATGGTTGAAGCAGTAATAATACCATTATTAAAGCCAATAATACAGAAAACACTACCATGATCATGCTTTCACCTAGAAATTGTGTGATAAGATTTTTTTTATGAGCACCACTGATCTTTCTGATGGCGATCTCCCCGGCACGGGTTGAAGATCTAGCTGTGGAAAGGTTCATAAAATTTATAGCTGCAATAATAAGTACAAATATTCCTACTGCTATGAATATCATGACTGTTTTAATCCCCATTTGATTATTGTTGAATCCAAAATAGGAGTAGAGATGCATTTTTTTTAGAGGCGCCACCATAAAATCGGTGGTATTTTGTGAATTATGTGCATCGACAATGGAAGTAAGCTTATGATTTACCTTATCTGTTTCTGCCTTTTCATTCAGCAAAACAAAGGTATATATAGAATTGCTTCCCCAGTGTTCGGAATACCAGGGTGAGTTCACCATATATTCAAAAGAGATGAGTATATTAAAATTCAGGGATGAATTTGAAGGTGGATCATCAAATACTCCTGTAACCATATAACTGTTTTCATTATTTACTAAAAGAGTTTTTCCTATTGGGTCTTCTTCGCCAAAATATTTCTCTGCAATTTTTTTACTTATCACTATTGAATTTGGTTCTGACAGAACCTTATCGGCATGTCCTTGCCGGAGGTTAAAGGAGAACATTTTGAAGAATGTGGAATCTGTAGCATAAACTTTGTCTTCATAAAATGCATTATCCCCATATTTCATCAGAACACTTCCCGCGGAAATAAAGCGTGCCGCCATTTCAATTTCGGGTATTTCTTCCTGCCATACGGGCCCTGAAGGCCAGGGTGTAACATTTACATGATATTTTTCATTATTATATATCTGATCTTCTTCCACGCGGTAAAGATTTTTTAAACTATCATGGAACCGGTCGTAACTGAGTTCATGTTTTGTCTGCAGAAAGATAAGGATCACAGTTGCAAGGGCCACGGCAAGGCCGGCAAGATTTATAGCGGTAAATAATTTCTGGCGGTTAAAGTTTCTCAAAGCTGCGATGAGGTAATTAGGTATCATGATTTGCATTGTTTTTTCAAAGACGACATTCAGAATCGAATGCTGCTTTTAAATACAGGATATTCCAGAAAATTTTGGATAGTATTGAAAAACAGGAATGTATGCTGGAAGGTGAGAGGTGTTTTTTATCTATAAAGCAAAGGCTCAAAATTAGAATGCGATAGTTTACAGCACATTATTACTATTAAGAGTTCAAATAATACATCTAACAGGTTAGTCAAACAAAAGATTGGATACTAAGAGAAAAAACTTGAATTGTAAACACCTGATATTTAAGCTCATGTTTTTTTTTACACTTTTTTCATTATTTTGTTTGGTCAGTAAAAAAACCCGTCATATATTTGCAGCCCTTAACACGGGAAAAACGTTCTCAACATCTACAGAAAATGGTGCAAGAAATTCCAAAAAAAGTTTTGGAAGCTGATAAAAAAAGTATATATTTGCACCCGCTTTTCGACAGAGCAACGTTCTTAACAGGGTGCGAAAAAATCCATAATTTTTTTAAAAATATTTGGAGATTACGAAAAGAGTATTTATCTTTGCATCCGCTTTCACAAAAAGCAAGTTCTTAAAAGTTGAAATTAGATAATTGCACGTCAGCGATTATTGCTGACAGGTGATTAAAAATATAGTGAACAATAGTTCTTTGAAGGTATTGAAAAGGTAAAAAAACAAAAGGCCAAAAGAGGCACTATCAATTCCATTTTTGATTTAATAGTGATTTAATGAATCTTGAGCAATATTGAACTTATAATAACAACGAAGAGTTTGATCCTGGCTCAGGATGAACGCTAGCGGCAGGCCTAACACA
>CAYRTD010000168.1:0-8341 GCA_964426915.1 uncultured Bacteroidaceae bacterium
AGTTGATTATTAAAGATGAAGGGGCACTAAGAATGTATGATGTATTTCTGGAACATTACCTGAAAATTGCATTGTAGATTCCACGAATTACCGTCCCAAACAAATAATGCCTTGCAATAACTTGTATTACAAGGCGTTTAATAAATTAATGGTAGCTCCACCAGGACTCGAACCTGGATCTACGGTTTAGGAAACCGCTATTCTATCCCTTGAACTATGGAGCCGGTTGCAGGGTTTTGTTTTCCGAGCGCAAATATAGGGTTTATTCGAGATTATTTCAAATCTGTGGGGTTAAATGGATGTTGTGTGCGAAGCAAGGGGAACTACTACTAATAAAGGATATTCAAAAAAATCCGCTCCCAATGATTGGGAATTTACAACTATTTATTATCTTTGCATAAAGATTTATTTTATGATTGAGTTGCCTTATACGGTTGATAATGTTGAGATTATTCAGAAGTTCTTGCGAGAAACAAAAGAGAGAATTTCAAATGGAGTAGAGATTACTTTTACGGCAAAAGCAAATACCGAATTGCAAAATTTAATGCTCGAATATGAAATTACCGTTGAAGATATTGAATACACCATTCTAAATCTCACACCTGAGAATTATTATCGAGGAATAGACCCTTCAGATAGTGGAGATTTCACTGTATGTGCGTTTCGTGCTATTGTGGGTAAAGACGAACTTGAAATTTATTTAAAGTATGGACTTGAAAATGAGGGATTGCAAATACTGATTTTTTCGAATCATATTCCTGATTTTCCAATGAATCAACCATTTAATTTAAAAATTTGAGTCATGGAAGCAAAGAAAATTTTAACAAGAGAAAATGAACTCACGGTTGAGTTGCGAGAAACTGTAAAAAAAGAATTTAAGGGATTAGAATTGTCTTTTGAAGAAGTGTATTACCTGGACTACAAGGTTGATGAAGATACTGGCATGATAGATAAAAGTGAGAAAGTCAAGTATTACACCAAAGACCAAATGAATCGGAACCTGAAAGCTCTAAAGAGTGCTTACCTGATTGCAAAAGGAGCAGCGGCTCCTGACGAGATTGCTAACTTTAGGGCAAAATATCATATTGCCGCATCAACACTTAGCTTGATATTGGGGTTTAGTAAAAATACAATATCAAATATTGAAAATGAAGGAGTTACATCTTTACCAAGTGGAAGGTTGATTAAAATGTGTTTAAATAATATGGATATATTGAACCAATATATAAGTGTTTGTGACTTGATTGACAATCGAAAGAAACAAGAAATTTCAAATAGATTGTTGGGATAAATAATTAATTCCGGCACAGGACACGCAATATAAAATAGTTATGATTAAGCGATTTGCGAAGGTTTTGTTTTCGCTCCAGCATTTTTGTCTGGGAACAAGTACGTAGCCTGAAAACCCGGTTTCGTAGTGTCAAAGATTCGGATTCAGATTTCCTTATTATTCCAACTTCTGTGTGTCTATTCAGTTGCCTTAAAATCGAATCCCAGTTTTGACTGAAGCTCACTGACCTCGGAGAATATCTTTTTCAGGGTAGTAACCTCAATGCGTGTCAGAGCATTCAGGTTTACCATATTGCCGGGTGCTTCATTCTGCATAATGCTTTCTACCTGTGACCTCAGACGTAGATTGGTCATGAAACTATAGGCTTGTCCAAGCTCATCAAAAGTAGATTTGTCGATGATACCCAGGGAATATAATTGCCTTGCCCTTTCCAGACTGTTCGTTTCACTGAGCTTTTCTCTTATGGCGTATAGCCGTATGAAGGAGGTCACCGGAACGAGAACCTTTTTTATATCAAGATTCAGTTCATCGGCCCCCTCTTCCTTTCCTACAATATTCCCGAAGATATTAAGGGGAGGTTTGAATTTCAGCGATGCCTGGGCCATGTGATAAAAGAATACCGATTTATTGGCGGAGGCCTGGTTTATATGATCACGGAGGTCTTTTACGAAGTTTTCTTCCCCATATATGTATCTGAAATCAAAAAATATTACCGCATCAAGTATGTTTTGAGGATTACTGTTGTTGATCCATTCGCTGAAATATTTTTTCCAGGTGTTCAGGGAACGATTCCATTTCGGGTTTTTCGCCATAATTTCCCCCTTACAATAGTGATAGCCTATGGTATTGAGATCCCTGCTGACCCGTTCACCCAACGAAAGAAAATATTCCTGTACCGGTCCTTCTTCCTGTTCTGCTGCATCTTCGAATATAATGCCATTGTCCTGGTCTGTGGCAAGCGTTTGCTCATGCCTCCCCTCACTTCCCATTACCATGAAAGCAAAACGGCAGGGAGCCTCACCCTCGTCCTCTATTGCAAGGTCTATAACCCGTTTATGAATGGCATCATTTACAGAGCTGATGATCCTGGTTATACTTGCTGTTTTATCTCCGCTTTCCGTGAGGGCCTTAACCATTACCGGTAAACGCTTATATATTCTTGTAATTTGATTTACATCTTCTGCAATCTCTATTTCTTTTATGAGAAAGCGGGTGGTGTTCTGCTGTATATTGGTTATGTCTTCATAACCTATTACTCCGCTCAGCCTGTTTTCCGGTCCTGTGGTAGCAAGATGAGATACATTCTTGTTTTTCAAAGTCAACAGTACCTCATAAATAAGTGCATCTTCCGATATGCTTGCCACGGGAGAGGTCATTATCTCATAAACAGGCCTTCCCGGATCCATTCCTGCGGCGAGGGCTCTTCTTTTCAGGTCATTGTTGTTAATAACACCTACGATTTCATTGTCCTGACTTATAAAAAGAACATTCCTTTCCTTGCGGGTCATTATTTCTGCTGCATCCCGTACGGAAGTATTTGAAGAACATTTCTTAATATCTTTTATCAGTGGCTTTATGGGCTGATTCATTAATAACAGGGAGGTTTGCAGTTCCTGCTGAAGATGCCCAGTGTCTTTCTCGAATTGTTTTTGGGGACTTATTTCCTTAACAATTAGTATATATCCTGTTTGTCCGGAATAGGAAATATGGGAAGCCGAGAGGAGCACTTCTTTTTTTTCTCCGCTTTTGCAGATCAGCAAGCTTTCGAGGGATACCGATCTTTTGGGGTCATCGAATCCGGCAACAACTTCTTCCCATTTTAGCTGAAAAATATCTTCAATATTTATATTTCTGAGCTCAGAAGGGTCATATCCGCTCAGTTTGCTGAATTTTATGTTTGAAAAGATGATTTCGTCATTCAGGATCATCAGTGTCCCCTCCGTTGAGGCATCAACTACCGATTTATATTTTTCTCTTGACAGGCGCAGTCTTTTTTCAGCATTCTTTCTTTTATTCTCAATGCCCAGGCTTTGTCGTATGATGTAAGCCATTATAATGCTTATTATCAACGTAATGATGAGGACCAGCCTTAGCAGCCTGTTTTTTAGTATTTTAATTTCCTGCCGTACATCTTCCAGGTAAATGCCCGTTCCCACTATCCATCCCCAGGGCTGAAAAGCTTTTACATAAGAGAGTTTTGGAACTATACGTGTGGAATCATCTTTCCACTGCCACATATAATTTATAAATCCTTCCCCCTGTTTTTCCACAATTTTTGTTGCTTCCACAAAAAGGGTTTTTCCTTCAGGATCCGTATAGTTGTTTAAATCCCTGCCGTTCAGTTCAGGCCTGTAGGGATGCATGATCATTACGGGCTGTTTATCGATAATCCAGAAATAATCTTTGTATTCATCCCCATACCTGATCTGCTCAATTCTTGCTGCAGCGAGTGATTTGGCTGTGTCTTTGGGGTAATCCCCTTCCTTTACTTCCTGATGATATTCATCCAGCAGGCTCCAGGCTGCATTGGTGAGTTCCGATATCATCTCCTTTTTACCCTCCATAATATTTTTTTCTACGGAAGGGAGTATAACAAGGAAAATAGACAGGATAAAAAATCCTATCGCCAGTATTGATGGTAAAACTATAGAAATAAAAAAACGTCTTAGGTTTTTATCCGGCATAATGTTATTTTATCTGTGTTACCTGTCTACCTCTTTGCAGCCACGATCAAACTCTCTGTATCAAATATACAAAATCCGCTGCGTTTCTGATGACTGGTAACGGGATGAATGCCAATGCAAAGTGGAAAATCCTCAATTTTCACGCTTTTATAACGATAATGTCTGAAGTGACGGGGAGAAACGCTGTACATTCCTCTGGTATGTGTATGCCCCGTGAAACTTACAGAACATTCATTTTCCTTCATGAATGTAAAATGTTGTTTAAAATCCTCCTCCCGGGAATAAAACCCCTTTTTACATCCGGAGAGATTGGGATAAATATAATGACTGAACATAATATTGATCGTGGAAGTTTCTAACACCCGGTATTCCGGGAGTGACCTCAAAAATTCAATGTCTTCGGGAGTGTACAGGGGGTTGAGATCATTTTCTTCATGCAACCAGATGGTATTATTTGCCATTTCCGATTTTTTCCTGTAATCCAGTTCATACCAGTCTGAAGGAAAATCAAAGACAGATGAAAAGTCCGGAATGATCCCTCCGGCATGCAAATCGTGGTTTCCGGGGATGATAATATCTGCTTTTTCTCTGATCAGTGACAGACATGCATGAGCATTTCGTGTTTTATTGTATTTATAATAAGGGACACTGAAACCGGAAATATCACCAAGACAGATGAGCTTATCATAGCCCTTTTTCTCAGCTTTGCTTAGAATTTTTTTAAGACTGAGTATATCTTCATGAATATCTGATATAATCGCTAAACGCATTATTAATAAATTTTTTGGCCTGGTGTGTAAAACGTTTTAAACCGCCAATTATTTATTTTTCCGGCGGAAATAATTTCTCAAGTATATTCCGCTTTCTCAGGGGTCTGTTCAGTAAAATATTCAGATTATTTTCTGCAGTGAGGTTTTTATCCCAGAGGTCGATTGCCTTTTTGTATAATATTGCTGCGGAATCGTACTTATGGTGATATCGTTTGATCATCCCAAGATTGGAATAACTTACAGACAGCCTCCTGAAATTTTCGTTTTGTGCTTCTATGATCTCGTCTACTCTTTTATCAAGAAATTTATTTTTTTCCTTGATATCATAATTGTCAAGTCCTGATAAAAATTCCTTTCTTATGAATTCCCGTATCCATTCTTCATCTTTGTCCTTAAAAGGCTCATTCCATCTTTCATAGATGTTAATGCTTTTTAAAACCGCACTTTCGGCCTTCTCAATCAATAAGCCGGTATCAGGAACCGGAGCTTCTGTTTCCGGCTGCATACAGATAGCCAGATAGGCTGCAGCACGATTATTATATAAAACACCCGTTTCATAGCTGTCTTTGTAATGATCAACAGACAGATATATACTTTCAATGCTATCCATCAACCAGAAAACGGAATCATACTGACTTTGCAGGGCATATTCATTGTATTTTTCATACAAAATCCTGGCTTCAGCTATACGGGGGTCAATGGAATCATTCACAGATTTGTAATATAACCACGCGATACCGGTTGCGATCAAAACCAGAGCTGTCATCGTAATGATGAGAGCTCTGGGAGATTTTTGTTTTTTACTATCCATTAAGAATGAACATTTTCAATAAGGAATTTTCGAATTTCCAAAGGTGTTGGCTTGGTAAGTTTAGCCACGATAATATGCACAATAATAGCGAACGGGGCTCCGAATATGGCAAAATACCATGCCTCCAGCCAGTAACTTATGAAGCTGTGGTAAGGAAGTTGTACTCCCTCTTTTCCAGCAATGAAGTAGGTTATGGCGATTACTGACACCAGACCGCCTGCGATAAGTCCTGCAATTGCTCCCTGTTTGTTTGAACCACTCCACCAGATACCCAGCAGGAACAAGGGGAAAATGGTACAACCTGCCAGCGAGAAAGCAACGGCCACAAGCTGTGCGATAAGGGCCCAGTTTTGAAGTGCCAGAATGGTAACAATTACGGCCATAAGAATAGTTCCCAGACGGGCTGCAAGTAACTGATTTTTTGGCCTGGCTGATGGATTGATAACCTTGACATAGAGGTCGTGAGCAAATGCCGAAGATCCGGCAACCAGTAATCCGGATACTGTGGAAAAAGCTGCGGATACACCGCCGGCCGCCAGAAGTCCAACGATAAGAGGATGAACCTGTCCTAGCTGCGCAGTATAAACCACAATGGCATCTTTGGCAAGTTTTCCGACTTCAGGACTGGCGGAAAGGATCTTTCCGAATGCTGCATAAGCGGGGGCGCTCCAGTAAAGTATGCAGATGAAAAACAAACCCCATACTACGGACCACCGGGCATCGCTGGCCCGGGGAACAACATAGAAGCGCTGTATAACGTGAGGAAGTCCTGCAGTACCTATCATCAGTGAAAAAGCAATGGCGATCCACTGAAAAAACGTTTTTCCCGTAGCCGGATCCCAGGGCATGGCATATTCGGGAGCCGGAACCATGGCAAATTCATGTCCCAGGGAATTGAATAACTGATTACTGTCGGCCAGTGGTATTCCGGTTATCACATCCGATACCACGGAGCCATATCCTATCTGGGGCAAAAGCCAGAAATAATCGTATTTGGCTGTGAGAATGAAGAGCGGGATCAGAAAGGAAATGATGATGATCACATATTGCACCTGCATATTCTTGGTAACACCAAGCATCCCCGATATGAGGGTGTAGGTGAGAACGACGGATCCTCCGATGATTACCGATAATCCGTAGTTAAGTCCGAGGATCCATTTAAACATAAGCCCGATACCACCGAACTGTCCCACGCAATAAGCGATGGATATCAGAATGGCTATTATTGCCCCAACGGCTCTCAGGGTTTGTGAATAGTAGCGGTCTCCGATAAAATCAGCAGCAGTATATTTTCCATATTTTCGAATTTGTCCGGCCATAAGAATAAGGAGCAGAACATAGCCGCCGGTCCAGCCCACAACGTAAGCCAGGCCATGGTAACCCGAACCATACATCAGTGCGGCCATTCCGAGAAAAGAAGCCGCACTCATCCAGTTGGAGGCAATGGCCATGCCTGAACCCACCTTGGATATGCCTCGTCCGGCTGCATAATAATCAGTGGTATCTTTTGCCCTGAAATAGATGCCGATCATCACAAACAGCACCAGGATCGTGATAAGAATTATGGCAGGGCCCGCCTTGAAACTTCCTTCCAGCTGTGTGGAGGCTGTTGCCGCATTCATTACCGAGGGGATAAGGGACAATAATAAGGGAATATATATTTTTTTCATTTTTTTCAGATCTTTGGGTGATTAATCGGATATTTCCAGTCTTTTGTTCATTACATCTGTTCTGATGCAATAAACCCAGCACAGTACCACAAATAGTACGAGCAAAAAGACGGAAGAATAAAAATAGTGGAAAGGAAAGCCAAGGAATTTTGTATCGGTAAGGACCGACTGGTTATGAATAAGATATTTTTGCATTACCAGGGGAATTTTTTCCCTGCTTTCGCCGCTTAACTGAGCTATATCCTCAGAAACCAGCCCGAAAGGAATTATTTTTGATCTTGCATCCTGTGGAGAAAGATCCAGAACCGGTGTAACCCTGTCTGAAAGAATAATTTTTAGTTCGTTGTATCTCTCATCCGATAAATCGCTGATTGCTGCTCTCACCTCTTCAAATTCCCTGATTGTATTTATTAATTCCGGTTTTTGTGCCTCGGGCACCAGCTGATAGACTGACCAGCTGAAGGCATCCTCCAAAACAGATTGTGCTTCCGGGCTGATATCAATTTTACCCAGTACCGAAAGAGATGATCTTCCCAGCAGCCTGAAATCCTCATCTGTGGGCTCAGCCATTTCCATGTTATTCCATGCTGTTTCGAAAGAAAGATAAGCAGGTTCTGGTGTAGGTTTTTCAATCAGTCTCAGAACAATGTGAAAGCCAAAAATGGCCAGAAACCAGATTGAAACGAGCCAGAGTGCCAAATTCCGGTTGGATTTGGCCCTGGGGGTCGTAGGTTTAAAAAAACTAATGTGATAGTCTTCGGGTAATTTTTCCATAGTAGTATTTAGACTTAAGGTTATGGTTCACAATATATGTTAAAAAAATAACAATAAAAATATATGAATTTAAATTTAGATTGCTTCTTGACAAAAGATCTTTGATTTAGTAACTTATCAAAAAGTAAGTGGAGATACCGTAACGGCCACAGGCGAACATTCAGGAAAGTATACCTGGTTCCGCTTATCCGATAAATTTAAAAAATTCCTGAAAAAATAAGCCTTTTTCCGGCGAGCATAACGCAGAACCGAGTGATAACGAGCTTCGCAACCGTACGCTGTCGCAGAAGCTTTCCGCGAGCGTAGAAGCTACTCTGCGCTGCGCCTTCAGGCAAGCTTTA
>CAYRTD010000169.1:0-8340 GCA_964426915.1 uncultured Bacteroidaceae bacterium
GACGGGATCAGTTCGGCTAAATGATTTTGAAAACCAAAATCATAGTCTCACTGAGATCCCTCGGCTATTGTTCGGGATCAGTTCGGCTAAATGATTTTGAAAACCAAAATCATAGTCTCACTGACATTATGGACAGACACTAATTAGTCAGTGTGAATCTCACACTAAACCCAATATTAGTATTCGAGGTGGGATATGAAAGGGAAACAAAGGGATTATTTATTCGCTGGTCATAGAAGAATCTGAGATTAAAACGATCGCTAAGCACATAGTCCATTGTAGTTTTTATGGATATTATTCGCTGTCCAGCGGTGATCTGATCGGTATCTTCAGTGAGTTTCCGGATAACTGTTCTGTTATCTCTTATTGACAGGTCGGCCCGGACATTCAAATCGCTGCGGTACTCTCTGCCATTGATCACAAGAGGGACTTCATTAAACCTATATCCTCCGCCGATGACGATCTCCCTGGAACTTATCTCATTTATCTGACTGTTTGCGGTGCTTAATGCCAGTGTTCTGGATCTTTTAAACTCTACTCTTGAAGTGAGGCTATTTTTCCAGTCCATATTCAAGTCAAAAAGCGGACTGAACTGTTCATTTATGGAGACCGAACTGGCATCCAGTAAAGGTTGAAAGTTACCTGTTGTGGGGTCAAAAATAAATTGTTCATCCGGGGGATTTGAGATAAATGAACCAATATTATATGAAGATCTGTATGCGTGATTAATTGTCAGACTGTTTAAATACCTTTTTACAAACTCAATTCTCGAAAGGCCATCAAAACTTATACGCCAGTTTGGCATCATGTCGAGGAGGGAAGGGAAAAAATCGGTTGAGACCTTGTCGGGTTCTTTTCCTCCGTAAGCTGACATAAATGAGCTGATAAGTACCTGTTGTGAATTCGGACCGAAGCCTTGGTAATATCCTGAGGGAGTTTTTTCCAGATTCGCACCGGGATTATCTCTCATGTATTCGCGAGCAAGTCTTTCTGAAAGCTTCAGTCTGTATTCATTTTTAAATTTGTCAAAGCTTCCTGAAGAAAAGTCCAGATCCTTGGAATAAATCCGCTCAAAGGCTGTAGGCCAAGAAAGATAAGACATGGAGAAGTTTCCGGTTCGGGTTCTTCCTCTGAGTTCCTGCGGTGGCAAGCTTCCGTCTTTTTCCGCAATAAAAAACTCGCTGTCGTTTTCTGCTTTTACCCGGTTAGCTGTTAAATCCACTCTCAATCCTTTAAAAGGTTCAAAAGTAGCCCTTACATTAATTTTTTCTGAGCTGTTGTTCATGTATGGAGTGTTCAGCAGGGAATCCTTTGATAACCATCCCTTGTCAAATGCCGTTACCGGAAAATTTTTATCCTGAAAACCAAGAATATAATCCCAACCGGGAGCAAAAGCCCCGTTTTGACGATGTGTGCCCAGATAGTCAGTTTCGGGCAGATATCCAGGGAGCATGGAGCCTTCACTGGAACTATAAGTAAGATTAATGTTTTTAAATCCTGTGAGTATCCGAAATGTATTTTCCATGATGAAAATCAGGGGATTCTGTCCAAGTTCACGGGTTCCGGTAATTAATACCCGGGCACCTCTTACGTCTCTTTCCGGAGTAATCTTCACCCTGTTTTCATGGATTATTTCCACATCGGCTTCTACTTTTTGTCCTTCATTGTCGAATACCTCAACCTTAATATCTTCTGTCTTTAGCTTATGGGTATATGATCTCGGATATTCAACCCTCAGCATCTGGTTGGTTCTTTCATATGTAACTTCGCGGGTTCTCTTATCTTTTTCATCTTGTCTTCCTCCCTGTTTCTGGTTGAGGTTTTTCAGATAAGGAACTTTATTGTATAGGTTGGTCATGTTAAGCTGACCGTTTAATTGAACGGTATTAGAATTTCTTATTGTATTTCCAAGTTCAATATCAGGATCTTCCAATATGGGCCCTACATCCCAGCCATAGGTTGCATTATATCGGGAGGACAGGTTAATCCAGTTAAAGAAGGGGATTTTATTCAGCGGAAGATTATAGGTAGCGTTGATCTGATGGGTATAATTGATGGTTCTGCCAAAATTGTAGATCTCCTGCAGAATGCTATCTCTTTTTGCCTGGTATTCGTCTTCATATTTATTCATCCGGCCCTGCGGTTCGTCAATACGGGCAATATTGGTAGCTGAAAAGTCCAGTTTAAGGGATCTTGTAAGGTCAAATTTAAGATCATAATAACGGTTCCAAAGGAAATCTTTTTTAAAGGTAGGATCAATTTCAAGTAAAGGATTACTGAGGTTGCGGAGTTTTTTCTCCATATAAGCCCTGTTCAGATCCGTGCGGAATGATAGTCGGGAGGGCATATAATAAAAATTAAAATCTCTTAGAAGCCGGAGATATGGGGATCTGAATATTTCGGATTTTGCAAAAGGCGTTACATTCCTGGGCCGGGTATTAAAATTGTAGCTGAGTGACCCTCTGATATTTCTCTGGGTATAAAAGTCTGTTCCAACATTCCGGCTGAATACTTCATTAAAAGAATAGGAAGCAGACCAGTTAGCCAGATCGTAAATACGGGGTTTCCCTTTTTGCTTTACCACTCTTACATTGGTGAAATTAAGGCTTTTTCGCCGGGCATAGTCCTGGGAAATTTCTTTTATTGAATCTCTATCAGTATCAGTTTCCGCATTCCTTAATGCAGCTTTTAGGGGAATGTCGGGATCAGTGGGATTATATTCAGGGTTGATAATTGATTCCGAATAGCCTGCATACATGGGTATGGAAACACCCATTTTTTCCGGAAAGAATTTCCCCAATTCAACATTCCCGGAAACATCGTATTCCAGTACCTGCTCCTGGTCCCGTTCTTGAACTTTTTTCTCTATACTTCCAAACCCTGGTGTACTAGTGTTTCCAGAAAAATTAACAGTAGCAAAATCGGCCAGTTGGGTTGTGATTCTGCCGTTGGCAGCCCATCCTCCACGTTCATTGAATTCCGATAATCTCAATTCATTAAGCCATATTTCCCCCGATTTCGGCATTCCGTCATCCGCCTGCCTGTTACTTCCTGATTTCGGATTCCGGACTCCTATCATGATTGTTCTTATGTTGGCCATGTTCGGATTTCCTGAAATGCTCACTTTATTTCCTTTTTCATCGAAGAAAGGAAATACAGTAGTGATCTCCACTTCGCTCTCCGGATCTCTCATTGCATTATTTCTTGCCTGTTTCGCTCTTTGAAACACTTGCAAATCGATCTCAAAACGGTTTTCCCTTGGCCATACAATCAGCCGATCAGCCTCCTCATCGTTATCGTAGTTTCCCGGAGGAGCAGGCGGGGTGAGCTTTAGGGGAACTTCATATTCATAGAAGTTATTCTTATAATCCGATCCAAGCCTTATAAAAGCTGTCAGCTCATAGTCCTGAAGCATGCTGCCTTCGATAGCTTCGGCATGAGTTTCCATTTCTATTTTATTATACTGTCTGATATCAAGTCTAACATTTTTATATGCAGCACGCGCATCACCATCTTCCAGTTCATTTACTTTAAGAACAATAGACTGCTCATTTAATTGACGTATCTGGGGTTGTGTAGGGTCAATTACCCTGGTAATGCCCGGAGGCAATACATAGTTAACCGGTTCTTTTCCTGCATTTTCTTCAATGTTGACTGCCGAAATGTCGAAACTTCCCTGAGAAGGTTCGGAGCCTGTCCAGTATTCACCTCCTTCTGTAAACGAAAGATTATACTTTCTCCATTCTCCGCGTACAAGGTGTAGCTTGGCGAAGCGTAAAAAAGTGGAGTCTTCAAAATTGGTGAGAAACATCCTCATAAAACGTATGGATTTGAAATCCTGTATATCTCCGACTGTTCTTTCATAATCGGCTACAGGTACTCTGAACTGATACCACGTCACATTTGATTTTTCACCATTCTCGAACTCTACTTCATCCACCTGTTTGTCGACAATAAAATTACGTCCGATCGCAAGATCTTCCGGGCGAAGGCTGACACGATAGGCGTAATAACTTTCACTTTCGCTTAGGGTATTGTCGCGGTTTATATCCTCCACATTCGGAATGGTGGAACCTGTGGTGGGGTAACTTTCATCAGATTGCTCGGATGTTGGAGAGTTATTCTCCAGGCCATTATATTTTTTGTAGCGTGCAAGTATCCCCAGTTCCTGTTCATCATAATCCGAACCCCTGTAGTAATGGAAGTTGTCATTTGCGGGGTCGTTTTCCAGCTTCGCATATGCTTCAGGAGTAAGGATTTCCCTCATGTCATCGAGGAAACTTTTGAAAAAAGATCTTTCATCATCATCGCTTAGACCATCCAGCCCGACATCCTGGTATTGACGAGCTTCGATTTCGTTGTTGAAAGCATTAACCAGTGACTGCACCAGGGGAACCCGACCCCATACGGTTGTATCTACCTGTGTAATAACCTCAGTTGCAGGGAGTCCGTTTTCAAAAGCTTTCCTGGAATCTTTAAGCACATCTTCTGATATATTTCCAAGGTTAAAGAAAAGGTCTCCGCCAGGGTTATCGTGGTCTTCCACATATGGATCCATAAGCCAGAATTCAATAAATTCAATATTCGCGGCTTCAAAGTCGTTTGATTGAATTTCCCTCATAACCCCTCCCCAGCGATCCTCGGGATTAAGCAGCGATCCGTCGGGACTCACATTAATATTGTCAAAATTATAAGGGCCTCTTTCCTGTGGATAATAGGCAACGTTAAGGACGGAAATGTTGGTGGGAAAATTATTCGGAGTTTCTTTTTCCGGAAATATGTCTTTTTCAAATACTTCCCTTACGTAATGGCTTGACTGAAGGTCTGGATTATTTTTTAGGTGACCGGGGGTAAGGGAAGTGTTCCTGGTGAATAAGGGGTCGATAATATACCAGGCTATCCTTGCACGACCGAATCCATAACGAAGATCATTACTCAGTTCGGCTTCAGGGAAATACCCCACCGGAGCGCTGGCCAGCGACCAGGCAGCAAATGATTTCAGATCAATTGTAGTCTCGCTGCCTTCAAAATCATCTATATAGGCATTACCATCTTTTTCGATAGCCCTGGAGTGGCCGGGAATCAAATGAGCAAATTCTCCCACAAGTGTAACAGTCGACGGTTCCTTGGTTTCTATCAATGGAATTTTGTCGACAAGCGATGTCAGGAACTGGGAACGGGTCCTGTATGAAGTATTCAGTCCCCAGATGGTATTTGAGATGGGTTCATCACCAATACTCACTTTCTGGGTCAGCGGACGTTCAGTCAGGTTCATTATAGTAGCCCCTATATTGAAATCGTCCGAAATTTTGTAATCAAAGTGGGAACCGATGAGTGTTTTTGTTTGTATATTGAAAAGAGAATTGCTTTCCAGAGAGATTTTCACGGGGGTTCCGGATTCCATAATGCCCTGATTGATAATGGTAACCCTTCCCAGAGTGTAATCCACTGTGAAATCAACACCTTCCGTTAACCTCCTGCCTCCTGCTGTCACATTCACTGAGCCCTGGGGTACATTCATTGCATTTAGCATAATCTCTGAACTGGAAGACGACTGATAAAAACCGGCCAGTTTAAACTTGCTTTTTTCTGCGAGCTGCTGTGCTTTTGTTTTTGTGGAATCGTACAGAGCGTCAAATACATACTGGTCAACAACGCTTTCAACATCTTCTGTAATGTTATTTCTGATTATCCCTTCCAGATAATCACCGAAAGGCTCAAGCACCGGAAAAAATACCCGTCCATTATCAGGCGTTATTGTTATACCCCTTAAATAGTCAAACAGGCCATCGGGGTATGGATCATTGTTGGAATTAAGGTTGTCAAGATTTAAGAGCCTGAGAAGAATCTTTTTATTCAGGTCACCTTCTGGTATGTAGTTAAGTTCATTTCCGGTTTTGTCGTCCTGATAAAGAACATCAAGCGTGAAATCTTTCTCATTTACCTGATAGGCACCAATTGCATAGACGTTTTTCATCATAAGATCCCATGTAGGGGCTGCCGGTGTAAAATTAGTACCCTTTATAAGTTTCAGGTAAAGAGCGTCGGGGGCATTTACCCCTGCTGATGAGGATAGTTCCCCTACACGGTATGTGCGGCCATTGTAAGTATATTCATATGCCACGGCAAGTACTTCATCGGAACTCAGAGCGGAGTTCAGGGAGATATAACCAAGTTTTTGATTCAGGTCGTATTCTCTGGGGTTGAGTCTTCTTGCATTTCCTATCTTTTCGTAATCCTTACCCAGATTAAAATCCGCCAAAACCGAGGTGACATTATTTATGTTTCTTGCCCCTGAATATGCTCCGGTGGTCATCTGTTCATAAAGATTATTTTTCTCATTTCTGGGCCAGTTACCTCCTTCTGAGGGAACCGGTTGAAAAGCGGAATTATAGGGGGTGGGTTCTCCCAGATCCGTAAAGGCCACCATATTTCTTGATTCCTCAAAGTTGTTTGTTTTGTTGGTTATCCAGACCTCGATTCGGGTTATGTTAACCCCTGAATTAATAATGGGAAGGTTCTCCAGTGCCTCATTGTAACTATTTCTGAAATATTCAGAGAGGAAGTAGTGCTTGTTGGCATCATAATTATCCGAGCTTACTTCAAAATCCTGTATCTGAGCACCACCCTGAACTTCTATGACAGAGGATTCCCCCCTCTGCTGGCTAAAAACAGTTGTCATGGTGAGCTTGCCAAACTGCATTTCCGTTTTTAACCCAAAAAGACTTTGACTTCCCGTTATAAGAGAACCGGTTAGTGGGAGAGATACGTTACCGGCTTCGATCTTTTTTATGATCTCATCTTCTTTACCGGTATATTCAAGCTTGGTTTTGTTTTCAAAGTCGAATGTAGCTTCAGTATTGTAATTAACATCCAGCTGCATTTTGTCGCCTATGGAACCGGAAACATTCATCAGGATTTTTTCTTCAAAGGTAAAAGAGGGTGTTCGTCTTAATCTTTCTGATATTGTCGGATTATCTATTTTGGACATATTGAATCCAAAAATGAGTTCCGCACTTCCTGCAGGAGTTATGTTTATGGCGTTGGAACCGAAAACCCTGTCAAATCCTTCACCCCCAATGTTTATCTCCGGAATAAAACCCGCTTCACTTTCTATATTCTCACCGGTGGATTTTAATTGCCAGTAATCATTTTTTGCTCTTCGCATTTCATATTCGAAATATTCCTCCTGGCTCATGGTATTGGGAAGGCGGTAATAACTTCTGCCGATTTTTTCCGAAAATTGATAGGTGCCTGTAGCCGGATCGTATTCTATTACAGTTTCCACATTGGAAGGTTTTTTTCCGTAAAGTGGTGAATCGTCGCCGGGAGAATCTGTAAGAGGATAGTATGATTTTCTATTGAAAGGAAATTGAAGGTCTGTAGTGTCGGGGGGTTGTATTTTTAATGTAAATTCCGGAAGGGGTTTATAGAGATAATTCCCGCCATCATCCGCGTATGTGGCGGGTGATGCCATTATCAGGATTACAGTAAAGACCAGCGCAATGATATTTACAAAAATGCTTCTCAAAAACGGAGGATTACAAAAGTTTAAGCGCTTGTTTAACAACATATTCAACAGTCAGGCCAGGTTCTTTGGCCAATAAATTACTGACGACTTTTTCTGCCTGTTTTTTTCCAAATCCAAGTGCTATTAAAGCAGATAACGCTTCTTCACGGATAGTATTGCGTTCGGTAAGGAATAATTCATCAATATTAACACCTTTTGCGATCTTATCTTTAAGGTCTACAATGATGCGTTGAGCTGTTTTCCCGCCAATACCTTTGATCCCCTGCAGAATGGAAACATTTCCCTGCATAATTGCCTGTGTGACCTCCTCCGGATTCAGGGATGACAGGATCATTCTGGCAGTATTGGCGCCAATTCCGCTAACTGAAATCAAGAGCCTGAAAATTTCGCGCTCCTGTTTGGTGTGAAATCCATACAGGATATTTGCATCTTCCCGGATCACCTGATGGATATAAACCCGGGAAACTCCTTCAGCGGCCAGGCCCGAGTAGGTAAAAAGTGATATGTTAATGTAGTAACCGGTTCCGCCTTCCTGTAGTACAAGATAAGCCGGAGTTTTTTCAATGATCCTACCCTCTATAAATTCAAACATATGGAAACTTTTGGTTAAAATTAGTGAATTTTAGAGATTAAGCAATAAAAGGACTTGTAGCTTTTCCACAATTGATTACTTTATTGACGGACTCTAAGTAGTGTCCGTCAATAAAGTCAAGTGTTTGATTCAGAAAGTCGGGTGTCTGGATCATAACCGAACCCGCCAATTGGCGGTGAGCTCAGCGAAGCTAATGTTCGAGATCAAGGCTTGCGAC
>CAYRTD010000170.1:0-8174 GCA_964426915.1 uncultured Bacteroidaceae bacterium
TTACAAAAAGATGTCATTAGTAGCCTCCACCCCCGGAATACGGGGGCATAAAGCGGTAATGACATATATTTTCCACTGACTGTTAGAAGTAGCAAAGAAAAAGAAGCCTACCACTACCAATTATTAGCACGGCGCGTGGGCCCGCCAAAACGCCCGGCCGAGGGTTCGTTTTGGCTTGATTTTTTGCATACTTTTTGATCAAGCAAAAAGTATGGGAAAATAATTATTAAACGACTGTTTATCATTGCGATAGCAAAAGTTGTCATCAGTACCGAGAAGCCGCAGCGATAGCGGAGGCTTCGTCGGGAGAGACCTCTCTCTCCGTCAAGTCCGAAAATGCTCATCCGAAAAATCGCATCAATAACACTCAAAGGTGGCAACCCGCGCTTTGGGTTGCAATAATTCTGGAGCCATTGCTACAAAAAACAAAAAAAAACCTCATAAAACTTCCCAGTTAAAAACATTGTTATAACTTCATATTCGAAAAAAACAACCATGGAAAAAGTCTGGTATGCTGTTTACACAAAACCCAGAAATGAGAAGAAAGTCGCTTATTTTTTTGAAAGGGACGGAGTGGATTATTATCTTCCTCTTATTCAAAGAATCAAGATCTGGAGTGATCGCAAAAAGAAAGTAGATGAGCCTTTATTTTCCTCCTATATTTTTGTGCACATATCGGAAAAGGAACATCTGGCAGTACTCAAGACCCAGGGAGTTGTCAGATTTATCACCTTTGAGGGCAAAAAAGTTCCCATAAGGGATGTTCAGATCGAAGCTATACGAAAATATGCAGAGACCGGTGAAGAGTTTCTGGAAAATGAAGCTGATTATTCCGTGGGAAAAAAAGTTCGTGTTGTCAGGGGAAACATGAAGGGACTTGAAGGCAGACTGGTTCAGGTGCTGGGAAAACAGCGGGTCAAAGTGGAGATAGAAGCCATTGGCCAGGCGGTTTTCATCCAGATCCCGAAGGGGAATCTTGATATTGTTGGTGAGTATGACCGGGAATAGTGGAATGGGGGATCCAGGAATCATAGGTTTATGGGTTTACGGTTGCTGAGGGGAGGTTTAGAAGGTGACACTGATCACCAATCAATGATTACCGATTCACCCTCCCCAACAATCAACTTCCCACTCCCCAGAATCTGCGATTTACTGTTCCTCAAAACCATCACATAAACACCAGAACTAATTCCATTTACTGAAATCAGAGCTTCTTTTTCAGATCTGATCAATACCCCTTTCTCTGAATAAATCTCTGCTTTATGGAAATCTTCATGCATGATACGAAAAAAGCGGGAAACGGGATTTGGGTATATGCTTCCGGATAGATCGGTAATCCCGGTAATTCCTGAAAGCTCTTCCATAACAAGCCTAAGCAACCCAGAGGATCCAAAAAAACTTTGTTCAGAAGTGAAATAGTATTCATTACTATTCATGACTGTGATGGCTTCCACCTGGATGGATATTCCCGTGGGAAGGTTGATGGGTTTCCTGTCGGTCGTTCCGCTGGCAAGAACACTGCCATCAAAATCTTTTACACTAATAATAAAAGGCGTTGTAAAATTATAACCAATCAACATTACATTTTCTGATGCGGTATTATAGGTGGCACCGGTGATGAGTCCATCGCTATTGAGGGTGGCGAGCTTATTAGCTGTATATGAGCCTGGTTTTGAAGGCAGGGAGTAAACTACACTTTTTTTATCCAGCCATCTTTTGGAAAAGATGTAAAGACTATCACTTAAGGAGATCAATGCCTCGGCATCGAAGTTGGTAGAGTTTTGTCCGGTGGTGAAATCGGTCTGGTCAGGATAACTGAAATTGATTGTTTCTGCACTGACCTCATTTGTTTCAGTATTTGTGTAGTCTGAGATTGAGATGCGGTATATTTTCAGATCTGTCCGTGAACCACTGTTATTCCCGAAATCGCCAATATAAATGTAAGTGTCATCATTGCAGATGTCTTCCCAGTCAACATGACTTGCATTATTCACAGTCACCGTTCTTACCACATTCCCGGTAAGACTGTCGATTTCGTACAATACCGGATCATCTCCCGAATCATTATGAGTAATGATCTTACCATCAAGATAAATAAGACCTGAACTTTCCTGAACAGTATTTTCCAGGGTGGAAAGCAATGTTACCTGCTGGGAGAAAAGGGGAAGGGAAAATGCGATAACGGGAATTAAGAGTTTGAGGGCTTTCATGTTAGGGCGGTTTTGTGATCAAATTTAAGACATTTTGGTCTGAATAATAATGTTTATAACGAATTTTTGGAGGAAAGGTTAGGGGGATGTGTGTAGAGTCCCACTACCACGGGTGGAGGGAGTAGAAAAATAAAGGCCCAAAGGCCTCCATTTTCCCCCTCACTCCACCCGGGACTATTCCAGTTTGACCACTGTACCTCCGTACGCTGTCGCAGAAGCTTTCCGCGAGCGTAGAGTAGCTTCAGCGCAAGCGTAAGGCTATGGCCGCCGGTGACCGACGCGAGGGCCCGTGCAATGGCAGGCGGGAACCCATAAACCTATAAACCCATAAACCTATAAACCATAAACCTATAAACCCATAAACCTATAAACCTATAAACCTATAAACCCATAAACCTGTAAACCATAAACCATAAACCTATAAACCATAAACCTATAAACCCATAAACCTATAAACCCATAAACCCATAAACCCATAAACCTATAAACCCATAAACCTATAAACCTATAAACCCATAAACCCATAAACAATTAATCCACCGTCACCCACCCAACTGAATAACTGCACAACTGCAAAACTGCCCAACTTCCCCCTATTTTCAATTCCCATACATAAACTGCCCAACCTTCGAAAAGCTCGCCTTGGGATTTACCACCATGATGGGGATCTTGTAAGGGTTTGCCATGATGTACTGCTCGGGGGCGCCAAAAAGATAATCGAACATGGTGATGTGTTTGGTAGTGGTGATCAGAACCATGTCGGAATTTACTTTTTTGGCGAAATTCATCATTTCCTTGTTGAAGTTTCCTTTTTTACGTGAGGTGTGGATCTCATAATCCAGGTTATTCTGGATGAGGAAGCGGATTGCGAAGTTCAGATTTACATTTACTTTCCTGGCAAGGGATTTATCCATAATGGGCGATTTGAAAAGATATATCCGGGTATTGAAATATTTACCCATGTAGATCGCCCATTGCAGCTTTTCTTTGCTTTCCGATTTGAAGTCGATGGGAAAAACAATATTTGAAAAGCCATTCATATTTTCAGGGGGTTGCTGCACAACTACGAAAGGTGTGGGTGATCCGATTATGACCCGGAGGGCGTAGCTGCCAAAGTATTTTTGACTTCCTTTCATCCCGTGGGTGCCCATAACCACCATGGCTATGTTTCCCTTATCGGTGGTGTATCTGGATATCTGGTTGAAGATCTTTCCTTTCAGCAATACGGATTCTACCGGTAAATTATGTTCCGTGGTGAGTCGTACAACATCTTTCTTTAATTTTTCTTCTGCCAGGTTTATATCATCTTCTTCCTTTACTACATGAAGCAACCGGATGTTATGCTCAACTGTTCTGGTTATTTTTAATGCATGAAGAAATGCGTTTTCTGAAACCTGTGTAAAATCCCATGTAACCAGAAGGGTTTTTTTTTCTTTCACTTAGTCTGTTTTAAAATTATATGATTTGTCATTTACAACTATGGGAGCAGAACGATTATCATAACGGTTGTCCTTGCTGCCTTCCCCAATTTTTAAATGATTCTTTATTGCAGGAAATTACAATTCTCCTGAACATTTTCATTTCAAAGTTAATTACAAACCGGATTAAATCATAGTTTTTTTATTTATTAATGTGAGTCATTTTCCAGCAAAGACATTTCACCCGTGTAACATTTTCCTGCCGGTATGGTGATATTTGAGGACTACTTTGCTATTTTCCCTTTTAAACAACTTTCTCCTTTGAAAGTATTTGTTACTATTTTTTCTATTTTTGTGGAGAATAAAATTTATGATATTAATGAGGACAGAAACCAAAGCAAGAATAAAAGATCTGATCACTGGAGACAATTTTGACCATGACGTGCAAATAAAGGGATGGGTGCGTACAAAGCGCGGAAATAAGAATGTTGCATTTATTGCGGTGAACGATGGTTCGACCATTCATAACATTCAGGTAGTGGTTGATGTTCCTGCCTTTGATGAAGAATTGTTGCGAAAAATTTCAACCGGTGCCAGTGTCGGTGTAAAGGGAAAACTGGTGAAGTCTGAAGGGAAAGGACAAACGGTCGAGATTCGGGCCTCTGAAATAGAGCTTTACGGAGAATCGGATCCGGAAACTTATCCCTTACAGAAAAAAGGTCATTCCATGGAATTTCTGCGTGAGATCGCACATTTGCGTTTCCGCACCAATACCTTCGGTGCTGTTTTCCGTATCCGGCATGCTCTGGCATTTGCCGTTCATCAGTACTTTAATGATCTGGGTTATTTTTATCTGCACTCACCCATTATTACCTCTTCCGATGCTGAAGGGGCAGGAGAGATGTTTCATGTTACCACATTCGATCCGGGAAATGCACCGAAAAACGATAAGGGTGAAGTAGATTATTCCAAAGATTTTTTCGCCCGCCCCACAAATCTTACCGTCTCTGGTCAGCTTGAGGCTGAACTCGCTGCTCTTGCACTTGGAGGTGTCTATACTTTCGGACCTACCTTCAGGGCTGAAAATTCCAATACTCCGCGACATCTTGCTGAATTCTGGATGATAGAACCTGAGGTAGCTTTTCATGATATTCATGATAATATGGACCTCGCGGAGGATTTTCTGAAATATCTGATTAATTACGCACTTGAAAATTGCCAGGATGATCTTGAATTCCTTAATAAAATGTTTGACAAAGAGCTCATTGAACGTCTTCGGTTCGTTGTTGAAAATGAGTTTGTGAGAATGGCTTATACCGGGGCCATTGATATATTAAAGGACTCAGGACAGAAATTTGAATTTCCTGTTGAATGGGGACTCGATCTGCAGGCCGAACACGAAAGATACCTGGTGGAAAAGCATTTTAAAAAGCCCGTTATCCTGACTGATTATCCTATGGCTATTAAAGCTTTTTATATGAAGCAGAATGATGACGGGAAAACAGTGCGCGCCATGGATGTTCTTTTCCCGAAGATCGGTGAGATCATAGGCGGATCGCAGCGAGAGGAAGAATACGATAAACTGGTACGAAGAATCAGGGAGTTGAATTTGCCGGAAGAAGATCTCTGGTGGTTTCTGGATACAAGGAAATTCGGAACTGTTGAGCATGCAGGCTTCGGGCTTGGCTTTGAAAGGCTTGTGCAGTTTGTTACCGGTATGGGAAATATCAGGGATGTAATTCCTTTTCCCAGAGCTCCGAGAAATGCAGAGTTTTAGGTATAGAGTATAGGAAAATTTAAAAGGAAACATTAGATTTATAGTAATTATCCAGGTAGCATAAAACTTATGAATGAATTAAGAAATAACGAGGTTGTCCAAAAGTGTTTATTCGTTTTGGGTTACTTACAAATTGAAAGTATCCCTTCGTTTGCCCCACCCAAACCCTCCCCCAGGGTGGGGCAGGAAGGAGGAATGCTTTCAGGTTGTAAGTTCTTATTAAAAGTTAAAATACTTATTAGATAACCTTAACTTTGTATTTCAATAAGGTGTAATTTTAAAAAATATTAAGTACCAGATTAGTTACAATTTATACGGATAGATTCATATATATAAAGAGATGTTAAAGCAAAGGCTTCAGCAAAAATTATTACAGAAATTATCTCCGCAGCAGATCCAGATGATCAAGTTGCTGGAGATACCTACTATTCAGCTGGAGCAAAGGATCAAGAAAGAACTGGAGGAAAATCCGGTTCTTGAAGAAGGAGCTGAGGAAGAGGAGTTTGAGGATAATTATGATGAGGATACTGAAAGTGATGATACCAGGGAGCAGGATGAATTTTCGCTTGAGGACTATATAGAGGATGACGAAATCCCGACTTATAAGCTGTCATCCAGCAATTATTCCAAGGATGATAAACATGAAGACATCCCTTTTTCAGTAGGATCTTCCTTTCATGAAATTCTTGAGGCACAGTTAGGCCTGCGCAGACTTACCGAGCGTGAGGAAATGCTTGCTACCTACCTCATAGGGAATATCGATGAAGACGGTTACCTGAGACGGAAACTGGATGCCGTTGTTGATGATCTCGCTTTTTCCATGGGCATTACCACTAACGAGACAGAGCTGAGAGAAATACTGGATATTATTCATGATTTTGATCCTGCCGGAGTCGGCGCCCGTGATCTGCAGGAGTGTTTGTTGTTGCAGATCAAACGTAAAGACCTGAGCAACCCGGTGCTAAAAAATGCTCATGATATCCTGAAATTTCATTTCGACGAGTTTTCCAAGCGACATTATGATAAGGTGATAAGCCGGCTGGACCTTAAGGATGGGGAAATGAAGGAGGCTATTGCTGAGATCACCAAACTGAATCCAAAACCGGGAGGAACAATCAGTGATCCCAGTGATAAAACAGGGGAGCATATAATTCCCGATTTCGTCCTTGAAAATCACGAAGGTGATTTGCAGCTTAGCCTAAATGCTAAAAATGTTCCTGAACTCAGGCTGAGCAGGACTTATTCCAATATGTTGGAGAGTTATTCCGCGAAAAAGAAGTCAGCAAATAAAGATGATAAGGATGCCATCAGTTTTGTGAAACAAAAGCTCGATTCAGCCCGGTGGTTTATCGATGCGATAAAACAGCGGCAGAACACTCTTATGCTCACCATGAACGCCATCCTGAATTACCAGAAAGAATATTTTATCGAGGGAGATGAAAAGAAACTGCGTCCGATGATCCTTAAAGATATAGCCGATATAACCGGACTGGATATATCTACAATCTCCAGGGTTGCTAATTCGAAATATATACAAACCCATTTTGGAATATATTCACTTAAGTATTTCTTTTCGGAAGGAATGCAAAAAGAATCTGGTGAGGAGGTTTCCACCCGGGAGATAAAGAGCATTCTTCAGGAGTGTATTGAGGCTGAAGATAAGAGAAAGCCGCTGACAGATGAAAAGCTTGCGGAGATCCTCCAGGAAAAAGGATACCAGATCGCCAGGAGGACAGTTGCCAAATACAGAGAGCAGGTCAATATCCCTGTAGCCCGGCTCAGAAAAGAACTTTAATCATGAATAAAAAAATTGCCCAGGTCTTTTCCTGGTTTTTTCATCCCCTGCTTATGCCCACGATCGGGATCATGATCCTTCTATTTACAAATTCCTATATTTCTTTTATCCCGGGACCGGCAAAAAAGATGCTGATTATACTTACTGCGATAGGAACCTTAATTTTGCCCGCATTGATGATCCCCCTTTTCCTTCTTCAGGGAAAGATTTCCAACATGGAACTGGACAACCGGAAGGAAAGGCTTTATCCTATGGCTCTGACTTTTGTTTTCTACACATTAACATTTATACTTTTTCTGAGGATACCCGTTTTTAAGCTTATTCATTCATTCATGCTCGGAACCCTGATTTCGGTATTTTTCGGTTTCCTTATTTCGCTAAAATGGAAGATAAGTACCCATATGATAGGTTTGGGAGGTATTACTGCACTTATTCTGATACTATCCTTTGAATTGGATCTGTATCTTTTATATCCGCTTATCGGAATTCTCGTGGCTACAGGATTGGCAGGATCGTCAAGACTATACCTTAAGGCACATTCGGAACCCCAGGTTTATATGGGTTTTCTTATGGGATTAGTGGTGGTGTTGGGAAGCCTGCTGGTTTATTGATACTGGTCACCACAGTCCACATCAGAACCCTGACCCCTATCGGCATACGCATCAACTTAAGACCCTTCATCTGTTTTGATTGGAAGGAGAGAGAGGTTTCTCCATCGAGTATTTTGCCAAAGGCAAAATACTCTCCGCACTAATGACATCTTTTTGTAACAAAAAGATATTCAGCAATAAATATTTCTCCTTTACTTTTTCATCAAGGAGTCCACTCTAAAAAGGTATTTTACCACTAAAGAGGTTTTCTAAAAGTATTTAACTTTTAGAAAGAACTTACCACCTCAAAGCATTTCTCCTTCCTGCCTCACCCAAACCCTCCCCCAGGAGGCTACTCTTTATACATAAGTCAGTTCCGGTCAA
>CAYRTD010000171.1:0-7960 GCA_964426915.1 uncultured Bacteroidaceae bacterium
CACAAAATTTTAAACCGCAGTATACTAATGTATTCGAGGATTTAAAATTTTTGCAACAACGCAGAACCGAGTGATAACGAGCTCACGAATACCGCTAATGAGATCCCTCGGCTATTGCTCGGGATCAGTTCGGCTAAATGATTTTGAAAACCAAAATCATAGTCTCACTGAATTAACACTGAATGAGTATATCGGACATTATGGACAAACACTAAATAGCATTTTGGGATGACTCGCACCAGGTAGGAGGGCTGTTCAAGTTCAAAATAGAAATGGAATGAATTTTCTGTTTAAATCAGGAAGGTTTTCCCTTTAATTTCTTAAGGGAGTATGATACCTGCTTAAGCTCAGGAACATTTTCATCAGCCTCTTTCCATATTTCCATTAAGTCTTCGTAATATTTTATCGCCCGGAGGGTGTCTTTTTTCATTTCGTAGATCTTTCCAAGACGGGAATAAGCTTCATTATGATATATCTGCGCTTCCCACCCAAGGCTTTTCAAGTTTATTATTTCATTATATTCAGGTATAGCCAGTTCTGATTTTCCGGTTTTATAATAAAAATTTGCGAGTGACTCGAGATTATAAGTGCTTGTATGGATTTTTACTCCGGTTTTAAGGAGTTCTTCTGCTTTATCTGAATTACCCTTTGCCAGTTCAATTTCTCCGCTTAATATCTGGAAGGCACTTTCATCCTTCCTGTTGCCCTTAATTAATCGTGATGATAGTATTTCAAGAATTTGCTCCGATTCTTCAATCCTGTTTTCCCTCACTATCATTTTACCGTAATATAATAACCATGATGGGGAAAATGTATTATTATCCAGGAGTGATTTTGCAGTTTTGAGTTCATCAATATATTCCTTTTTCATTCCCATCTGTTTGTAAGCGGAAACAAGGTATAGTGTGTTCCTGTAAATACTGAGATTGTATCCGAGAGCTTTATAAAGCAGGCTTGATTCATTGAGCATTTCTATGGCATCTTTAAAATTACCAAGGTACATGTTAAGTAATGCATGTGAACGTAATCCTTGTGCCTTCATATTATCATCATCTCCATTTGCCATCTTGTCAAAAGTTTCACGGGCACTGGAATAATCGCCCATTTTAACATAAGTGAATCCAAACTCATGATTCAGGTTCCCTTGAGTTAAAAGACCCGGATTTATCTCAAATGCTTTCAAATAATATTTTATTGCTTCTGAATAATTGGGCATCAGGTTGTAACATGAGGCAATATTTACATATGTATTGGGATCTTCAAAATCAAATACTTCCAGCGATTTTTTAAAAGCCTCAATAGCGTTCACATAATGTTTTAGCATCATATAACTATAACCTAAACCGAACCAGGCGGACTGTGAATCGGGGTACTTTCTGAGAAACGCTTTGAATTTTGTGACAGCAGCATCATGATTACCTTTAGATCGCTCAATCCTGGCTTCAATATAAAGTTTTTCTTTATCTGTTAGTCTTTCCAGCTGACTTAAAGCTTTGGAAAAATGCTTATCTCCATTTGTCCTGTCATTTATCCAGTAGTATATTGATCCTAAATCAGCATGGGCCAGGGCAAAATTCTCATCCAGCCGAATGGCCTCTAAATATAAATTTATAGCCTCACCTGTATTGCCATCCACTGAAAATGCCTGGTGTGCTTTAACCAGAAAATCCAAAGCTTCAAGAGAAGATGTTGTTGCAGCAGGTAAAGGAAGATTTTCGTAGCTATTACTTCTCAGTGATTCACCCAGATCCTTTCTCAGTTTCCTGCCCAGCTTGTCAAGAACATGCAGGACTTCATCTTTTCCCTTTGCCTGAAAAGACTGTGATCTGAGGTTTTCTCCGGATTTCACTTCAATAATCTTCGAACTCAGTGTATACGTTCTACCAATTTTACTTATTGCACAAACCACAATTAGCTTTACACCTTCCCGTTTTGCAATTTCAAGTCCAATATTTTCATTTACAGGAGTAGACCTGTCTGCCTCCATTCTTTGCAATACCTCGTTAATTCTCCTCCGGGGATACACATTGACAAATGATGATTGCTGAAGGCTTATTTCAAGAGCGGTATTCAGGGAACGGTTAAATATGCTGTCTCCAGTCATATTTTCAAAATCAGTGATGATTATCCAGTCTTTCTCTTCAAAAGGAACCGAATTCCATACATTAACGATTAGATATACCAGAAGAATATTGCCTGCTACGAGGGCTATCCACGCATATTTCTTTACTTTTCCAGGTATGCCTGGTCTGTTTTTTTTCTTTCCGGATGAAGCTTGTGTATATTTCTCAGGATGTTTTATCAGATCTCCCGGAGATAGCTGGCACTTCTTTTTAAAAACTCTATTGAAATAACTTGGACTGTTAAAGCCTACCTGGTAAGCGATTTCTGAAACTGTGCCAACCTGTTTACTCAATAACTGGCAGGCTTTTTCGAGTCTTTTTTCTATGATCAGATCTCCGGCCGATTTTCCGGTTAACTGCTTTAGTTTCCGGTGAAGCATTGACCTGCTCAAACCGGTATTTTTCGCCAGGTCCTCGACAGAATAGTTTTCATTGGAAAGATTCTCATCTATATCTTGATGAACCCTCCTAAGAAACCGGTCATTCTGTGAAGTCAGGTTATCCATAGTGGAGATCTTTTAATGAAAAACTAAAATTCTCCGGCTCGACAGATAGAGTTAACAGTCAGATTATAAAGGCTAAAGCTTCTTTTTCATCTACCGGATGTGTTTTATACCGAAATTATAAAGTTACTATATACGGCAGCTAAAGTCAATCTTAATGACATTTAAGAACAAGAAAATATTTTTTTTTCAACACTGCAATGAGCTTGCAGTAGAATTTTGTATTTTATAAGACCTTCGAGGTTTTAAAACCTCGAAGGTCTGGCGATTGAAGAAATGAATAAAGTGGATACGCTCATCATCGATAAAACCGGTACCATCACAGAAGGCAAACCTGCATTAAAATCTTTTCACTCATTCGGGAACTTATCTGACCGGGAAATCTTGGAAATTGCTGCGTCAGTGGACGCCCATAGCGAACATCCGGTTGCAGAGGCGATTGTGAGAGGGGCAAAAGAAAGAGACATACAATTGCAAAAAGCTCAAAATTTTGAAGCTCTAACCGGTAAAGGCGTAAAAGGAATTATTGAAGGAAAACATGTTGGCTTGGGCAACAGTCGTTTAACGGATGATTTTGACGCAACTCTCACAAAAAAACAACAGGAGATAGTAAAAAACTGGCAATTAACCGGCCAGACGGTGATGTATCTTATGATAGAAAAAAAGGTGGAAGGTATTGTAAGCGTTGCCGATACCATCAAAAAAACTTCAGCAAATGCGATACGGGAATTGCAGAAAATGGGCGTAAAAGTTCACATGCTTACAGGTGACAATGAATTTACCGCCAAAGCCGTTGCCGAAGAATTAAAGCTGGATGGCTACCAGGCCGATTGTCTTCCCAATGAGAAATTTGAAAGGGTAAAAGAATTGCAAAGCAAAGGACAAAAAGTAGCATTGGCAGGCGATGGAATTAACGACGCCCCGGCACTTGAGCAAGCCAATGTGGGTATTGCCATGGGAACCGGCACCGACATTGCCATGCAAAGTGCAGAAGTAACACTGGTTAAAGGTGACCTGGGCGGCATTGTGCGAGCCCGTGACCTGAGCAATAAAGTAATGCGAAATATAAAACAAAACCTGTTTTTTGCATTCATTTATAACTCATTGGGTGTTCCTGTCGCAGCTGGTGCATTGTTCCCGTTTTTTGGAATACTTCTGAGTCCGATAATAGCAGCCGCGGCTATGAGTTTCAGTTCAGTTTCTGTTATATCAAATGCTTTACGATTAAGAAAAATGTAATGATGATTTTTGCTGTTATTCTGGCTCATAAACCCTTTCAATTAAAAATGAGAAGGAATAAAACCATTGGACAGTTGATTTTTGCAAAGCTATTTGATAAGACCTGATTGAGATAGTACATTTTGTGCTATATTTTGAAACAATAGTTTCTAATTTCCTGGAAGTATTACCCTATATTTGATAGTAACCTGTAATCTGCAATTTTAAATATCCATGAAAAGAAGGACCTTCCTAAAAAACACCGCGTTAACCAGTGATGATAATTTAATTTTTTACATTAATTATGGGTTATTATAGTATGATGTAAAATTCAAAAGTGACTTTTGTGAAAATAAAAAAAAATATATTAGATGATATATTCAACAATCAATTAACCATAACAGAGAGAATTGAACTACTCCTGTCTTTGTTAACCCCGGAAGAAAAAGTTTCGCAAATGTGCCACCAATCAAGAGCCATACCGAGATTGGGCATTGATGAATATAATTGGTGGAACGAATGTTTGCACGGAGTAGCCAGAGCCGGGATAGCCACGGTTTTTCCTCAGGCAATAGGTCTTGCAGCTACATTTGATGTAGATCTAATGTACCGGGTGGCCAATGCAATTTCAGATGAAGCAAGGGCAAAACATCACCATTTTCTCCGGCAAAACAGAAGGGAAATATATCAGGGATTAACATACTGGACACCTAACATTAATATTTTCAGGGATCCCAGGTGGGGGAGAGGACAGGAAACCTATGGGGAAGATCCGGTATTGACCGGTAAATTGGCGCTACAATTCGTGAAAGGCTTGCAAGGTGATCATGAGAAATATCTTAAACTTGTTGCCACTCCAAAACATTTCGCTGTCCATTCAGGACCTGAATCGTTGAGACACGAATTTGATGTGCACCCTTCAAAAAGAGATTTATACGAAACATATCTGCCTGCTTTTGAAACATGTATAAAGGAAGCCAACGCCATGTCAGTAATGGGTGCTTATAACCGGCTTTATGGCGAAGCATGTTGCGCCAGCCCGTTTTTGTTAACAAAAAAATTGCGTGAAGACTGGGGATTTGAAGGCTACACGGTATCAGACTGCCTGGCGCTGATGGATATCTATGCTCATCATAAAATAGTGAAATCACCTGCCGAGGCTGCTGCATTGGCGATTAAATCGGGTTTGGATTTGAATTGTGGTGGGGTTTATTGCGATCTGGTTGAAGCTTTAAATTTAGGACTAGTCTCTGAAGATGAAATAAATACTGCTTTAAGAAGATTGTTCAGAGCGAGGTTTCAGTTGGGCATGTTCGATAAAAATGAAAATAATCCTTACGCGAAAATACCTGTTTCTATTGTTGATTGTGATAGACATAAAGATTTAGCCCTCGAATCAGCACTTAAATCTATTGTTTTATTAAAAAACAAGGACAACATATTGCCCTTGAAAAAAGATTACAATCGTATTGCCGTAATTGGGCCTTATGCCACTGACGAAGAAGTATGCCTTGGTAATTATCATGGAACACCTTCGAAAACAATATCTCTACACGAGGGAATACAGCAATCAGTACCTGAAAATTGTAAAGTTGTATATGAACAAGGATGCCCCGTTGCAAAGGGACTTTCTTCTTTAATTCCTGTACCGGCTGATTTTCTCTATACCGATAAGGACAAAAATGAAAAAGGTCTGAGAATGCAATTATACGAAAATACTGGTTTTGCAGGAAATCCAGCATTTGAGAAAAAGGTGAATGATTTAAATTATAATTGCAGTGAGAAGTTTACTATTTCACCTCTCGGAAAAGCAGAATTAAGCATTAGATGGGAGGGTTATATTGTTCCGCCAAAAACAGGCAGTTATGAATTAGGTGTGGGTGGGATGTATTCCGTGGAATTCTGGTTCGAAGGGGAAATGATGGAAGATTTTTCCAATATTTATGAGCCGGAAAAGGTCTATTTTACATTTGAGCTGGAAGCCGGAAAAGCATATCATGTTAAGATAGAAATGTATTCACCCCCGGGAGATGTATACAAACAACAACTTCTTTGGACTGTACCCGATCCTGATATGGAAGCCAGGGCTTTGGAAACAGTTAAAAATTCTGATCTTGTTATCCTGAACCTGGGTCTTTCGGCAATGCTTGAAGGCGAGGAACATAGAGTTCATATTGAAGGTTTTAACAAAGGTGACCGGGAACATCTTAATTTGCCTGATGTGCAGGAAAATTTTTTAAGAAAGGTACATGAAACAGGAAAACCTGTGGTTTTAATCCTTTATAGCGGCAGTGCTTTGTCAGTGAATTTTGCCCAGGAGCATTTGCAGGCTATTCTCCTCGCCTGGTACCCCGGGCAGGCCGCCGGTAAAGCAATTGCTGATATTCTTTCCGGAAAAGTCTGTCCATCGGGAAAATTACCGCTTACTTTTTATAAGTCTGTAAATGATTTACCTCCTTTTGAAGATTATTCAATGGATAACAGAACTTACCGGTTTTTTAGAAACGAGCCCCTTTATCCTTTCGGTTTCGGTTTAAGCTATTCTTCTTTTTCATACTCTCACATTACCTTGGATAGAGAAATAGTAATCGCGGGTGAAACTGTACATGCCAGCATTACGGTAAAAAACACAGGAAAAATGGAAGCAGAAGAGGTAATTCAGCTTTACATCAAAGATATGGAAGCTTCTGTTCGTGTACCTGTTTGTTCTTTAAAAGATTTTCAGAGAGTTTGCCTTAAGCCGGGTGAAGAAAAACAAATTCAGTTCACCATTTCCCCTAAAATGATGGAGATTTTTGATGATGAAGGCAACCGCTTTATTGAACCGGGATACTTTAAACTATTTATTGGTTCATGCCCTCCTTTTGAAAGATGTATTTCTTTAGGTGCTGATAAATGGGCCGAGAAAAAATTTATTGTGAATTAATGGGTTAGCACCTGCCGATCTCCTGAGAAATATCGCTTCTCTTTTGCCTCAAAAAGGATTTTATCATTTTCAGCAATTGATACATGTGGGAATTACTTTACCATAACTACATTAATATCGTATTTCGAACACTCAAAGATGCTACCCTGAGGTTAAATACCATTTAATCACTTACATTTTTTTAAAGTATTGATTCTCCGTATTTGCACTATCCCTGATTTTGAATAATAAGTGTAAATAAAGGGAAAATAGTGAATCTCTAACCCTGCGATAAATAGTAACTTCCGAAAAATTACGATAGTCTGACTTATTCATATGGGTATCTCTGATAAATAAATGTAAAGTTTTTTGAGGACCCTAATATCATTAACCAAAATATTAATTCCATAAATATACAAGCGATGAAAAAATTAATTTTACTTCCACTTTTTGGTGAGCAAGCACGGTTTTGATTCAACCCGTTTCGAACTATGGCAAAATAACTGGATTACCAGCCAGGACCCGGGATTTGTGAATCCCGATCAGCAAAACTTTAATCTTAAAGAAGATGCTGCGGTGTTTGAAGAGATTCCGGGATTTGAACCCATTCCTTACAGCGATATTGGTTTGTATGAAGATCAGTACAGGGATGATTTATAAAATACCATTCACACAAGCATTTTTCCTATATCCTGAATGATCAATACGTAAAATTTCGGGAATATCCAGAACTTCCTTTTATTTATGTGCAATTGCCAAATTTTCTTCTAAAAAATGATAGTGTGGATCAGGTATCTGGTAAATGGGTAAACCTCAGGGAAGCATAACGAAAAACCCTTTCTGTCCTGAACACCGGTATGGCGGTAACTATTGATTATACTTTTCAACAAAACGGATGAGGTCATCCTCATTTCTTATCTTTAATCCTGATTCAGTTATTATTTCTTTTATGGTGGGTTTCGCATCCTTGAAAATCCTTTTTATGTTTCGTTTTGATGGCTTGCAATGTATATATACTCCATCTTTACATAAGAAATACCGGTTGCGGACATAAATTTCGTCTAAGCTGCTCATTTCCCATTTATGATGTAAATAGAGAGATAATTTCCCTTCCACAAGTACCTGAACAAATGATTCATTTTCATTATAGATTGAGGGGGGGAGTTTTACCTTTTTGAATTCTATAGGTTTTTCTTCTTGATCCTGAAGTA
>CAYRTD010000172.1:0-7946 GCA_964426915.1 uncultured Bacteroidaceae bacterium
TTTTGAAAACCAAAATCATAGTCTCACTGATTTAACACTGAATGAGTATTTCGGACATTATGGACAGGCATTAACTAGATAATAATCAAGCCTGAGTGTTTTTTAGAATTATTAAACATTAATAGCTGACCCAGGTTTTTGAAAAATACATACAAAAATGAAAAAGGAAATAAAAGTACCGGATATTGCAGAAAATGTTGAAACAGGACTTATCGCCGGGATACTGGTATCTGAGGGCGATAAAATATCCAAAGATCAGCCTGTAGTTGAAGTTGAAACTGATAAGGCAACCACCGATATCCCCTCCGAATTTGAAGGGACGGTTGATGAGATAAAGGTGAAAGAAGGTGATGAAGTGAAAGTTCATCAGGTTCTTATGATTATTGAGGTGGAAGAGGAAGGGGGTGAAGAGGAAGATGATATAGAGGAAGAGAAAGAAGAAACAAAAGCCACGGAGACAGAAGAAGAGGAAAAAGAAAAAGGTGAAAAGAAGGAAGAGCCTGTAGAAACAAGAGAAAGTGAGGAAGAGACAAAAAAGGAACCTGAAAAGGAGGAAAAGGCTGAAAAAGAAGCGGAACACGAAGAAAAAGGGAAAAAGTTAAGTGAGATTCCGGCAGCTCCTTCTGTAAGAAGGTTTGCCAGAGAAATGAATGTTGATTTGACCAGGGTTGAAGGAACAGGACCAGGAAACAGGATTACTGCTGAAGATGTAAAAAAACATTCTGAAAAGGCAGTGGAGAGAAAGGAAGAAAAAGCGGAAGTTGAATTGCCTGATTTTTCTCAATGGGGACCAATCAGACGTGAATCTATGAGTAACATAAGAAAAATAACGGCTGAAAGTGTACTGAAATCCTGGCAAACCATTCCTCATGTTACTCAATTTGATGAAGCTGATATTACAGAACTAGAAAATTTCAGAAAGCAGAACCAGGATAAAGTGGAAAAAGAAGGTGGCAAACTCACCATTACCGCTATATTGCTTAAAATTTCCGGATTTGCCCTTCTGAAATTCCCTCGTTTTAATGCCAGCCTCGATTATAACAAAGAAGAAATTGTATATAAAGACTTTTTTAATGTGGGTATTGCTGTGGATACGCCCAGGGGACTTTTGGTACCGGTGATTCGCGATGTGAATAAAAAATCTCTCACTGAATTATCTGTTGAACTTTCAGAGATAGCCGAAAAAACAAGAAATAAAAAGATACAGTCGGAGGAAATGCAAGGAGGTAATTTTACTATTTCCAACCTGGGAGGAATTGGCGGAATAGCTTTTACGCCTATCATTTACCCTCCTCAGGTCGCTATAATGGGGGTTTCCAGAGCAAGTTTTAAACGAATCCTCGTGAATGACGAATTTAAAAAACGATTGGTCATACCCCTGTCTTTGTCTTACGACCACAGAGTAATAGATGGTGCCGATGGTGCAAGATTCCTCCGGTGGGTTTGTGAGGTGATTGAAGATCCATATGCGCTTTTACAATAAGAAACAGAATACTATGAGTGATAAAAAAAAGGAATTATTAATAATTGGAGCCGGCCCGGGCGGATACCGGGCGGCATTCATGGCTGCTGATCTGGGGCTGGATGTAACACTCATTGATCCCGAAAATAATCCGGGTGGTGTTTGTCTATACCGGGGATGCATCCCTACAAAAGCCCTTCTTCATCTGGTGAAGATAAAAAATGATGCATCACATGCAGAAGAAATGGGAATGAAGTTCTCCACACCAGATATTGATGTTGAAAAAATAGCAAAGTGGAAGGATAGTGTGGTCGAAAAGCTTACCGGTGGATTAGGTCAGCTTCTAAAGTCAAGAAAGATCACTTATATTAAAGCTTATGCGGAATTTATTGATGATCATAGCGTTCAGCTGAAAGGAAAAGATGTTGATGAAGAAAAAATTTCCTTTGAAAATGCCATTATTGCTACAGGCGCAAAACCGGTTTCACTTCCGGGAATAGATACCGGAGAAAAAAATATAATGACCTCTGCTGATGCACTTAAACTACAGGATGTTCCGGAGAAAATGCTTATTATCGGAGGTGGCTATATAGGACTTGAGATGGCTACTATATATCATTCGATGGGTTCGAAGGTTTCTATAGTGGAGGTTACGGGAAATTTTATGCCCGGAATGGATGAAGATCTGATAAGAGAATATAAAAAAGCTTCCAAAGATATTTTTGAAGATTTATTCTTTGAAACCAAAGTGGATAATATTGAAAAGAAGGGAAAAACCCTGAAAGTTAATTTTAAGAATAAAGATAAGAAAGACTTTTCAAAACAGTACAACAAGGTACTTGTGGCAGTGGGGCAAAAACCCAATACTGAAAACATTGGACTGGCAAAGACCTCTGTTGAAACGGATGAAAAGGGTTTTATAAAGATAGATGAACAACACAGAACCTCGGCAGGACATATTTTTGCTATCGGCGATGTTGCCGGCCCGCCGCTGCTGGCCCATAAAGCCAGTTATGAAGGTGGAATTGCAGCGGAAGTGATAGCAGGGGAAAATGTGGTGAATGATGCACGGGCAATTCCTGCTGTAATTTATACGGAACCGGAAATTGCCACTTGCGGACTTAATGAAACGGAGGCGAAAGAACAGAACCTTAATTTTAAAAAGGTTAAATTTCCATGGGCCGCTTCGGGAAGAGCTGCTGCAATGAATGAAAAGCGGGGATTTACCAAATTGTTGATCGATACAGATAATGACAGAATTATAGGAGCCGGGATAGTTGGGAAAAACGCGGGAGATATGATCGCTGAGCTGGTTTTGGCCATTGAAATGGCTGCTACTGCCAAGGATATTGAACTCACAATTCATCCTCATCCCACCCTGTCGGAAACAATAATGGAAACAGCCGAATTATATTACGGACATCCGACACATACCGCAAAAAGAAAAAAATGAATATAAAAATTAAAAGAGCCAATTTGAATAAAAGAAAAAAATTGGACCTGAACATGGAGCCTCATTCCCCAAAAAATTGGCTTTGGTTAATATTTAAACAGATATAAAAATGAAAGTATTTATAATAAGTGACATACACAGTGATGTGGAAAGCATAATCCCCTATGGATTAAGACTTGCGAAATTTCTGGAAATTGAAGTGGATATAATTCATACAATTGATCCCCGGTCCATTAAGGGTGGTTACAGTTCTTATGCTGATTCTCAGAGCATAACACCGGGAAACAAGTTGAGTGCTGATAAAATAATTGAAAGAGAGAAAAAGATTGCAGATACCGATCTGAAAAAAATTCTGAGTGCAGAAGCATCAAGGTTGAATTATCCCTTAAAAATAAATACGGTTATTGAAGAGACTGAGATTGAGGCCAAGCTTAAATCGTTGTCGGAAAAAGATCACGAATCCATAATTCTGATCAATACACAAACAAGTAATATTATATTTGAGAACCTGGATGAAATAATTGATACAGTAAAAAAGATTAATTCAATTTATCTTATTCTTCGACCAGGACAGGTTTTTCATGAATTTGAGAGAGTAATTCTGCCAACAAATTTTACAGCGGAGGATTTGCAGAAATATCCTAAGGTTGCTTACCTTTTCAAGGATTTTGAGCCCAATATTCTTGCCGTTGATATAGCAAAAAATAAGGATTATCTGGGAACAGAAATGAAGGCAAATCAGTGGAAAAAAGCTGCCGATGCTGTATTTTCAGAATCAACCATAAATACCATCATGCTAACCGGAAAACACTATAATGAAACATTGATCACGTATATACTCAAAGATAATCCTGATCTTGTTCTGTTGTTTAAGCGGGAGAAAAAAGTCCTGGAAAAACTATTCACTAAAGACCTTATGAAGGAATTACTGGAGCGTACGGATATTCCTGTTTTGTTTTACAGCAGTGATTAAATAAAGTCTGTCAATAGAGTAGCGTCGGGTGCCTGGATCATAACCGAACCGCCAATTTGGGGTAAGCTCAGCGAAGCCAATGTTCAGGATCAAGGTGCTCAAAGGAGTTAGTCGATAATGTTTTTGCATTATCTAGTAAGTCATACCGATTAATCGGTATTGGTGAGAGTGTAAGTAGTGTCTGTCCCGATAGCTATCAGGATAAATGTTCAAGATCAAGCCTGCCCGCCTAAGGATGGCCAGTGCAATGGCAGGCGAGCCTGTCCTGTTCTTTAACGGGGGGCTGCAACCAGGTGTTGCTGAACTTTCCGCAAGCGCTAAAGCCATTCTGCGCTGTGCCTTCAGGCAAGCTTCCAGCGGCTGAAGAGAGGCGCCAGGGGTCTACGCTAAGATCTTCGCCAGAGGCTTCTGCCACCGGATAATGCTTCTGCGACAGCGTGCGGTGGCACGAGCCGGAAAAAGGGGAGTTTACTCGTGTAAATGAGCATTTTTCCGGCAAGTATAACGCAGAAACGAGTGATAACGAGCTAACGAATACTGCTTAAATCTATGAGATCCCTCGGCTATTTCCCGAAAGCTTTCGGGACGGGATCAGTTCGGCTAAATGATTTTGAAAACCAAAATCATAGTCTCACTGATTTAACACTGAATGAGTATATCGGACATTATGGACAGATACTAAAGAATAAAATGGGTATAATACGTGAAAGAAGTATTAAATATCTTTTAGCCATTTCCCTTGAAGGAGGGATAATACAGTTTAAATACAGTTATTTTTTTTATACTAATGCTACTAATGCTTAAAAAAAGGAAATGCGACAAACAAAACCGATTCTGCTTATCGATGATGAATGTGTTTTTTGTAATAAAACTGTAGGGTTTATTATGAGGAACGGTGGAGAAGAAAAATTCAGATTTATATCACTCTATTCCCCTGAGGGAAAAGAAATACTGAAAGAACATGCCATGCCTGAGGATTACACCGATTCTGTAGTTTTAATAGAAAGGAGCAGAGTATATTTAAAATCTGAAGCAGTGTTAAGGATAGCCAGAGAACTGAGTGGATTAGTAAAGATAATATCCTGGGCAAAAATTATCCCCCCCCGATTCAGGAACACGGTTTACGATATGATTGCCAGCCATCGACATAAATTAATATAAGAAATATCGTCTATTGGAAATACAATTATTAATCAAAATTCAGATAATTATGAGATCAAGATTTTTTTTTAACGGAGTAATGATTCTTGGGATATTATTATTTTTTAGTGGCTGTGATACACCTGCGGGATCAAAGAATTCGGATGAACAAAATGCAAAAATGGAAGAAGAGCTGCAGGAAAAGCCAGTTTATGAAAAAGCTGTGTGCATTCTTCACCCTACTGAAGGAAATGAAACAAAAGGAACTATAACCTTTACCCGTACGGATTCTGGAGTAAAGATCGTTGCAGATATCGAAGGCTTATCAGAAGGGAAGCATGGTTTTCACATTCATGAATATGGTGATTGCTCCGACCCGGAAGGGAAATCGGCAGGCGGGCATTTTGATCCTGATAACAAAGAACATGGAGCTCCGGATGATGAAGATCGTCATGTTGGTGATCTTGGCAATGTGATAGCTGGTGAAGATGGGAAAGCACATTACGAAAGGGTAGATAATGTAATTGAACTAAACGGCAATAATTCAATTATCGGAAGAGCGATTATTGTACATGCGGGAGAGGATGACCTTGTATCTCAACCCATCGGTGATGCCGGGGCGAGATTAGCCTGCGGAGTGATAGGAATCGAACAGTAAAATCTATTAAACATGCTTATTATAACATAAAGGCTACACGGGGCTGTCTGAGGAGAAAGCGGTTATTCCCTGCATTTGTTAATGAGGGTTAAGGCGTATAACAGGGCAGGGAGGGTGCATAACCGGATTTACTTTTCAGACTGCCTCATTCTTTCATAAACAGACCCTAAGGGTTGCAACCCTTAGGGTCTGTTTTTAAAATCGGTATGCCAAGTAACTTGTAAACAAGGCTTTAAAAAATCAACCTTTCTTCCTTTTTTCCGTTTAACCTAAATTTTTCTGACATCAAGAAATGCTCCGCTGTCATATTTTTTTGCCTTCTCTATACCCTCTGAAATGATTCTTGCAGCTTCTTCAGGGTCGGGCATACGGGAAGTTCCCTTAGCGCTTTTTAGCTTCTTTATTACCGGGAACTTCTCCTGCTCTGACAGACTGTAAATATAATCCTGCATCTCACTGTCAATGAGACCGGGAGCAAGAGATGTGAAATGAGTGGATTCATGTTCTTTAGAATATAAGTCAATAAGCATATTGAGAGTAGCCTTGGATAAAGCATATGCATTCCAGCCTCTTGATCCACTAACCGATGCTCCGGATGATATGCCAACTACATGTCCGATAGGAATTTGCAATTTGAACAAACTGTCTGTCAGTATTTTATTTGCCCACACATTCACATCCATCACTTTTCTGATTTCATCCAGGCTTGTATCCTGTAAATCTTTTATTTCATTCAAAATTCCGGCATTTAAAATAACCAGATCCAGGGATGGTACATTTTCTAAAAACTGCGGAATTTTTGATTCAACTTCTCTAAATTCTGAAAGATCCTGTGACAGAAAGCGGAAATTAGTATGTTTATTCAAAACATCATTGGATTTTCTGCTTATCCCAAATACATTATGCCCTTTTTTAAGATATATTTTTGAAAGCCCGAATCCAACTCCCGAACTTGTACCAGTAATTAAAATATTCATTTTATGAGATTAAAATGGTTTTTACTATATAGGATTAATAAATGTTTATTAATTCTGAATCCTGAAAATAAAGTAGGGTTATTTCTGCTTATACTCTTCAGAAAAATTGCACAAAGCAGAAAAATCCACTATTCATCAATTAGAAAAAAAATAGATTAGTTAAAAAGCCTGGAAACATTATACTTCCGGTTCCAGTGCCTCATAAATTTTTTTCATGAAACCGTTAATATCCTTAGGGCCCTGGGCAGTAATGAAATTACCATCTTCAGCTACACCTGATTCCTGAAAATTAGCTCCAGCATTCTTCATATCTGTTGCAATAGCTATGTGCGAGGTCAGTGATTTTCCCCTTACAAGATCCGCTTCAATCAGTAATTGAGGGCCATGGCAGATTGCGGCTATCAGCTTATTTTTATTTGCAAAATCCTTAATGAGCTGAATGGCATCCTTATCCCGTCTCAACTTATCACCATTGATCACACCTCCTGGAAGTATTAATGCATCATAGTCTCCTGCATCTGTTCTATTTATTTTTTTATCAGCATCGAATTCCTTCCCCCAGTTGGTCTTGTCCCAAGATTTGATCTTATTTTCCCCAGAGATAATGTGAACGGTTGCTCCATAGCCTTCGAGTTCCTCTTTTGGTGCAGTTAATTCTATCTCTTCGAATCCGTTGGTAGCCATAATCGCTACCTTTTTATTTTTAAGTTCTTTTTTTTCATGTGTCATAATTACGGGTGTTTTAGATTAAACAACTATTTTTATTTATAATAATACTTATCTGTTTGCATAGACTTACAGAAATAATTGTTCCAAAAGCTTATCTCATTAAATAATTTCTTTTTTTTCACTTCATTTTCGGTGCAAACTTTTAAGTTAAGAGTTTACAGATAAAAAGCTAAGTAGTGTCCGTCAAAAAAGTCAGGTGTCTGGATCATAACCGAATCCGCCAAATGGCGGTGAGCTAAGCGAAGCTAATGTTCGAGATCAAGGTGCTCATAGGAGTTAGTCGATAATGTTTTTGCATTATCTAGTAAGTCATACCGATAAATCGGTATTGGTGAGAGTGTAAGTAGTGTCTGTCAATAAAGTCGGGTGTCTGGATCATAACCGAATCCGCCAAATGGCGGTGAGCTCAGCGAAGCTAATGTTCGAGATCAAGGCGCGCAACGCAGAACCGAGTGATAACGAGCTTCGCAACCGCACGCTGTCGCGGAAAGCTTCATGAGAACGCGGTCACGCCTGTCCGCGGTACTCCGGGAAATACCGCTGATGAGATCCCT
>CAYRTD010000173.1:0-7810 GCA_964426915.1 uncultured Bacteroidaceae bacterium
TGGGAAAAAATATAAAATGATAAAATTATTTGGATTTTAACACAATTCATTTCGAACCCTCCGTTTGGCCTGCTAACACCCGGTTTTTTTTATAATTGCCCATGCCAAACGGAGGGTGAGAAACCTCCTCTTACCATTGTGCGGCTGAAGGGGGATTGAACCCATGTTAAAAAAGGGCAGGCTATTTCCTCAAACCAGGTCTTTCACATTCCGCCTCTGGTGGCATGGTCCTTCGAACAGGTTTTATTGTCGGCGGATTACCGTAACGCATCTTACCCAGGGCGCCGTTCAATGAATATTTGGCCTTCGGCCTATATTCATTTTCACTTGCCCTGGGCTGGTATATGCTGGCCTTTCAGGCCGGAAATGCATTATCGGGAATGGACGAAATCCAGGAGAATTTGATAGCATGTATGAAGGCTACACCCTGTTTGACCGGAACCGACTTATGTATAAAGAGTAGCTCCCGGGGGAGGGGTTAGGGGTGGGGCATAAAGGCATCCATAAGTTTTAAACATCCTGTATTGTTTCCGAAAATCCCCTGGCATAATATTTGTTAAACAAAATCTCCAATAAAATTAACACTCCGTTAATATTTATTACACGCTATCCACTTAAATTTGTTAAAAACTTTAAAACCTAAGGAAACTTTTGAACAAAAAATAGTTTCCGTGGTTTAATTTTTATATTTTTGCGGACGTTATTGCAAAAATACAGGAAGCAATTCATTGTATTGTCATGCATTGAAGCTTCAAAAATCAGGAAGAGAAATTTATGGAAAATACAGAAGAAATTTATCAGAAAGTACTTGAACTTTACAAAAAATACGGGATAAAATCGGTCACCATGGACGATATATCCCGCGAAATGGGGATATCAAAAAAAACCCTTTATACGCTGGTTGCTGATAAAAATGAACTCGTGGAAAAGACAGTTCTCCATGAATTCGAATCGGTTAAAGGCTGTTTTATGAAGGTCTTCGATAAAAAAGGACTGAATGCGATCGAGCAGTTGTTTGAAGTCAATTATTTTATGCGGAAACAATTAAAGCATCACAGTTTTTCGCTGGAATATGACCTGCGGAAATACTTTCCCGAATTGTACAAGAAGATTACCGACAAAAAGCAGGAGGAAATGTATCAGTCCGTTCTTGAAAATATGAAAAAGGGTAAGGCTGAAGGGATATACCGGGAGGAATTAAACGAAGTACTTATCGCAAAGCTCTACGTTTCGAGGATTGTACATGCCCACGAAAGTGCCATTATAAGTATTGAAGACTTTATTGAGCCTGAGGCCTCCAGGGAATATTTCGTGTACCACATCAGGGGCATTGCAAACGATAAAGGCATTAAAATACTGGAAGACAATATAGAAAAATTGTATCACCCGGATAATGAATAATAGAATTATGAACAAATTTACTGGAAAGAAAACCGTTTTTTTGATATTATCAATGATAATTTCATTGCCTCTTTACAGTCAGGAAGAGGAAAATGTCTCTCTGGAGCTAAGTCTTCAGGAGGCTGTTGAATATGCACTGGAAAATAATTATGATGTCCGCAACGCAAAGCTTGATATTGAAGCGGCAAAGAAAGAAGTCTGGAAAACAACGGCTATGGGTCTTCCTCAGGCAAATGCCACACTCGATTATCAGCATATTCCAGGTACAGTTCCCACTATAGAATTTCCCTCTCCGGATGGTAGTTCGCAGGAAATTTCCCTGGCAACGAAAAATTCTGCCAACTACAATGTGCGACTATCACAGATGGTGTTCAGGGGGGAATATTTCGTAGGCCTGCAGGCAGCCAAAACTTACCTTCAGCTTTCAAAGAACAGTGAGGATAAAACGGAAATTGATACACGTGCAACCGTCAGCAACAGCTACTATACCATTCTTGTGCTTGAAAAAAACAGGGATATTCTCGATTCTTCCCTGGAAAATATAAACAAAACCCTGAAGGAGATTGAGGCTATGGTTGAGCAGGGGTTGATGGATGATCTGGATTACGACCAGTTGAAGATCACTCAAAACACTATTCTGAACTCAATCAATTCCATGGATCGTCAGATTGAAGTTTCCTATTTCCTGATGAAAATAAACCTGGGGCTCGCAGAAGAAGATGAGATCAGCCTCACAGAACCCATCGACAATATATTGCTGGATGTTCAGCAGGATGCGCTTCTGAACCAGGAGTTCAGGCTGGAGGAAAATATTGAGTACCGGATCCTTGATACGCAGGAAGAGATACAGGAACTGACGGTCAAACGCGAAAAGTCGCAATTCCTGCCCAGTCTTTCTGCTTTTTATCTTTATCAGGACAGGACCAACAAACCCGATTTCGATATGACCATCAATCATATCATCGGACTGAATGTGAGTCTGCCGATATTTTCCAGCGGACAAAGGCTGGCCACTGTTCAGCAGGCAAAGATCAATCTTGAAAAATCGAAACTGCAGAAAGAGCGGGCATCTGAGAATATCATCCTGGCGGTAGAGCAGGCCCGGTACAACTTCAAATCGGCTTACGAAAGCTACCTGACACAATTGGAGAATCTGGATCTTTCGATGAAAGTATACGATCAGACCGTTATCAAATTTAGGAACGGAGTAGCTTCGAGTCTTGATGTAACTCAGGCGAACGATCAGTACCTGAATACCTGGTCGACCTATTCCCAAACGGTTCTTGAAATGCTGACAGCCAGAACCTCACTCGAAAAAGCATTAAATATAACCTATTAATAAAAGTCAAATGTTTGGATCAGAACCGAACCGCCCATTGGCGGTGAGCTCAGCAAAGCTAATGTTTGAGATCAAGGCGCGCAAAAATTTTAAACCGCAGTATACTAGTGTATTCGAGGATTTTAAATTTTGTGCCTCCGCACGCTGTCGCTGAAGCTTTAGCGTAGGCGCCTAAAGCTTCAGCGACATGCGGTTGCAGCAACGCAGAACCGAGTGATAACGAGCTCACGAATACCGCTTAAATTAATTACTGAATGAGTAAATCGGACATTATGGACAAACATTAAATAATTTTTAACAATAAATACTAACAATGAAAAAGTTACTCTTAATTTACAGTGTAATATTTCTTTTTGGATGCAGTCCCGAAACCCCGGAATCTATAAAGAAAGAAATCAGCGATTACAAACAGGAGATCAGTGAGATAAATAAAAAGATCAGCGATCTGGAAAAGAAACTTGAAAATGATTCCATCCAGCCTGATGCCGATCGGGCAACAGTAGTAAGAATTAAGGAACTGAGACCGGAACCTTTCAGGCATCATATTCTGCTCAGCGGAAAAGTTAAAGCAGAAAAAGAGGTGTTTGTCAGCCCCGAGATGAGCGGACAGGTAGAAAGGATCTTTGTCAAAGAAGGTCAGCGGGTTGCTCAGGGCCAGATCCTCATGAAGTTGAGCACGGAGGTTACCGAACAGTCCATCAAGGAAGTGAAAAGCAATCTTGAACTTCTCACAAAACTCTATGAGAAGCAGAAGAATTTGTGGGATCAGAATATTGGTTCTGAAGTGGAATATTTGCAGTCAAAAACGAATAAGGAATCTGCTGAAGCACGTCTGGCGAGTCTGCAGGAGCAGCTCAACATGGCTGAAGTAAGAGCGGCTTTTGACGGAGTGATTGAAGATGTAGCAATTAAGGAAGGAGAAATTGCTATGCCGGGAGCACGAAATATTCATCTGGTGAACCTGAAAGACCTGAGTATTGAGACCAATGTTTCCGAATCGTACCTGACGGATATCAGGGAAGGTGAAGAGGTGGAAGCAGAATTTCCTACCTATCCGGGTATGAAAAAGGAACTTCCTGTTACACGGGTGGGAAGTGTGATCGATAATCTGAGCAGGACTTTCGAGGTGGAAGTGGGACTGAAAAATCCGGATGAAAAAATAAAGCCCAATCAACTGGCAAGTCTGAAAATCATTGACTTCGAAACGGATTCCGCCCTGGTTGTACCCTCAATTATCATCAAACAGGATACTAAGGGCTATTATATATACCGTCTTAAAGAAACCGGAGAACATCCTGAAGCGGAGAAGGTCTATATCGTACCCGGCCGTTACTCGGGCAACAAAACCATGACAGAAGAAGGGCTGGAGCCCGGAATGAAGATAATTGTCGACGGCTATAACCTGGTAACAGACGGAGCCAAAGTGAGAGTGATTTCAGAATAATGAGAACAAAGATTAATAAGTTAAGAAAATGAGTAATTCAAAGGAATTGTCGGAAAAAGTCACCCGGGAATTTAAACTGACAACACTGGCATTAAAAAACAGGAATACCGTATTCCTGCTTACCATAATAATAATATTGTTCGGACTTATTTCCTATTCGCGCCTGCCCAAGGAATTATTCCCTGATGTTGTGATTCCTACGGTTCTGGTTCAGACCACCTATCTTGGGAATTCCCCCATCGATATTGAGAATCTGGTTACCCGGCCCATTGAGAAGGAAATTGACGGGATCAACGGGATCAAGGCTCTGAGATCGACTTCAGCCCAGGATGCCTCGATGATATTTGTGGAATTCAATACGGATATTGAAATAGAAAATGCCCTTGATGATGTGAAAGATGCCGTTGACAAGGCTCAAAGCGAATTGCCCAATGATGAAAGTCTCATGGATCCTATGGTCATGGATTTCGATCTTTCGGAGTTTCCCATTCTGAATATAAATCTTTCGGGCGATTACAGCATACGTGAGCTGAACAGCTTTGCCGAGTATCTGGAAGATCAGATAGAGACCATACCGGAAATTTCCAAGGTTGTTATCGAAGGAGTCGATGAACGGGAGGTTAAGATAAACGTAGATCTCCATAAATTGGAAGCAAATGAACTTTCTTTTATGGATATCCAGATGGCGGTATCGGAGGAGAACGTAACCATGTCGGGAGGCGAAATATTATTGGGTGAAACCCGCCGTTCCCTGCGTATTGAAGGGGAATTCGAGTCCGTGGATGAGATCAGGAATATTATCATCTCGACAGAAAATGATAAGCCTGTATATTTAAAAAATGTAGCCGAAGTAATAGACGGTTATGCCGATCCCAACAGTTACGCCAGGCTAAATCAGCAACCTGTAGTTTCTGTGCAGGTTATCAAGAAAAGCGGGGAAAACCTCCTTGCTGCAACCGATAAAATATTTGAAATTATCGACAGGGCTGAAGAGACCCGCAATTTGCCTGAAAATTTAACGGTTACCCTTACCAACGACCAGTCTGAAATGGTAAGAAAGCAGATCCACAGCCTGGAGAACAATATGATCATGGGTATAATTCTCGTTGTTCTGGTTCTTTTTTATTTCCTCGGAACCCGGAATGCTCTTTTTGTCGGACTTGCCATTCCCATGTCGATGTTCTTATCCTTTGTGATATTGGGGCTTATCGGCTATAAGCTGAACATGATCGTTTTGTTTTCACTGATCCTGGCATTGGGAATGCTGGTAGATAATGCCATTGTTACGGTGGAAAACATATACCGCTTTGTGGATCAGGGTTATCCCCCTTTCCGGGCGGCCAAACAGGCTGTGGGTGAAATTGCCATGCCTATAATAACATCGACCCTCACAACACTTTCCGCTTTTCTTCCATTGGCTTTTTGGGGCGGAATTACCGGGGAATTCATGAAAAATCTTCCCATTACCCTTATTGTGGTTCTTAGTTCCTCGCTTTTTACCGCCCTGGTAATTATTCCGGTTTTCTCGGCAACATTTATCAGAACCGGAGAGGACAGGAAGGATAATATGCCCGATAAGCGTAAGGGATTCAGGACAGCCCTGATTATGACCGGACTGGCAATCCCGATGTTTGTTGCCGGCTGGCGTATAATTCCTAACCTGCTGATATTATTTGCTTTTCTTGGAGTGATGAACATTCTGTTTTTCCACAAAGCAGAGTCATGGTTCCAGGATGTTTTTCTTGTAAAACTTGAGGGTCTGTATAACAGGGTATTAAAATTTGCCCTTCGGGGAAGAAATCCCCTCTGGTTTTTTCTGGGGACCTTCTTACTTCTGATTTTCACCATCTTCTTTTATTTTGCGAGGGATATTGAGGTGAATTTCTTCCCGGAAAACCAGCCCAATTACATAAATATTGAGGCTGAACTGCCCCTTGGAACCGATATTGAAAAGACCAATGCCTTTATGAAGGATCTTGAGGACGATATCAGTGAGATCATCAGACCTTACAGGGATATTATAGAATCGGTGCTGACCACGGTAGGTAAAGGCGCCGAAGGAGATGTGGAGGCAGGAGTGGGAGGAACCCCCTATAAGGCATTTACCACCATTTCTTTTGTGGATTATAAAGAAAGGAAAGGAGAAGAAACCAGTTCAATAATGCGGGAGATTAGTGATAAACTGATTAATACCTACCCGGGTGTTCAGATCTCAGTTGAAAAGGATGAAATGGGTCCCCCTGCCGGAGAGCCCATAAACATCGAAGTTATCGGAGAGGATTTTGACAGTCTTCTTGCGGTAACTGATCGCTTAATTCAGACGATAGAATCCGGAGATATAGAAGGTATCGAAGGACTCAAGATGGATCTGAAAACCGGAAAACCCGAATTACAGGTCAGCCTCGACCGGGAAAAAGTAAGGCGGTACGGACTTTCCACACGTATGGTGGCAAACACCATCAGGACAGCACTTTTTGGCTGGGAGATATCCGATTATAAAGTAGGAGAAGAGGAATATCCTGTGCAGCTGAGGCTTCAGGATAAATACAGGTACGATCTGGCTAGTCTTCTGAACCAGCGGGTAATTTTCAGGGAGAATGGACTGGTACATCTCCTGCCTATTTCGGCCCTTGCAGATATTAAATACCAGACGACCTATAGTTCCATACGGCGTAAGGACATGGACAGGGTGATCACCCTTTCTTCGAATGTTATAGAAGGTTTCAACGCCACAGAGATAAATCAGCAGATAGAAACCGTGCTGAGCAATAACCTGCAAATGCCGGAAGGCTATCAGTATGAATTTACCGGGGAGCAGCAGGAACAGCAGGACTCCATGGAGTTCCTCGGAAGAGCAATGCTCATTGCCCTGGCCATAATTTTGCTGATCCTGGTAACACAGTTTAATTCCCTGATCAAGCCCCTGATCATACTTGCATCCGTTCTGTTCAGTACGATAGGAGTATTTGGCGGGCTGGCCACTTTCAAGATGGATTTCATAGTGGTAATGACAGGTATAGGTATTGTATCGCTTGCGGGAATTGTGGTGAACAATGCGATTGTGCTGATCGACTATATAGAATTGCTTAAGAGCCGGAAAAGGGAAGAACTGGGTTTGGATCCGGACGCTTTTCTTCCGGTTGATGTAGCTACAGAATGTGTTATTCTGGGTGGAAGGACAAGGCTGAGACCGGTATTGTTAACAGCAATAACCACCATCCTGGGTCTTATTTCACTGGCAATAGGATTGAATTTCGATTTTGAAGGATTATTGAGCGAATACAAACCCGACATTTATTTTGGCGGGGATCAGGTACTTTTCTGGGGACCGATATCATGGACAGTTATTTTCGGGCTCACCTTCAGCACCTTTCTGACACTTGTGATTGTACCGGTAATGTACCGCTTATCGACACTTACGCAGAAAAAGTTCCAGACCTGGTTTCCGCAGTTACGTAAGGAAAGTAACGGAGGTGGGGATATGTCGCCTGCTGCGCAGTTGAAGGACTAGTGGGAGGGATGAGAGAGGGTCTCCCCCGGGGACAGAGTGAGAGTGAGAGTGAGGGTGAGTGTGCTTTAAAACGCAGGCCTCCGGAGGAGGCAAACAACAATAGGTGTGCATGGCA
>CAYRTD010000174.1:0-7527 GCA_964426915.1 uncultured Bacteroidaceae bacterium
TTTTTGCAGCAACGCAGAACCGAGTGATAACGAGCTCACGAATACCGCTTAAAATAAACATTGGATGAGTATTTTGGACATTATGGACAGACACTAATTATTCCACTCCGCCCCTGGTCATCTGCCCCCTGCCTGCTATTTCCTACTGCCAACTGCTTCCTGCTTCCTCCCTCCTCCCCCCTCCTTCTTTATAAACAATATAAATAACCTCAGAGCCCTTTCTCTTTCATCGCATTCCCCTATTTTTGTATTTTATTGCAAATATGAACTGGGAAGCAATATTGATAGGTGTAGTTGCGTTTGTAACGATTGGCGTTTTTCACCCGGTTGTTGTGAAAATTGAGTATCGCTTCGGGAAAAAGGCCTGGTGGGCAGTACTTTTCCCCGGATTAGTTCTTGTAAGTATTTCATTATTTGTATCCGGATACCTCAGTCTTATTCTGGGAGTAGTTGGCTTTGGGTTCTTCTGGACCACCATTGAACTATTCTTCCAGCATGAAAGAGTTTTAAAGGGGCAGGCGAAAAAAAATCCGAAGAGAGAATACCATGACTGATGTAATTGTGGAAATAGGACAAACTGAACTTAATCTCTCGGGATTGATCGTTGGAGCGGCGAGCTTCCTAATCATTATTTTCGGAAGATGGGCCTGTATAGCCGGAGAGTACTATTTTACAAAGAACCTGTGGGTTTCATTCCTGATCGTTGGAATTGCATCCCTGGTTTCGGCATTGTTGATTGATCATGTAATTATCGCCTCAATCCTCAGTATTTTCGGATTGACGCTGTTGTGGGGAATCCACGAAATAATTGAACAGGAAGAAAGGGTTGAAAAGGGTTGGTTCCCTGTCAATCCAAAAAGAAATAAAAGGAAAAAATAAATGTTTTTCGGAATTTTTTCAAGCCTGATACCATATGTTATAGCCGCCGGGTTCTACCTGGTCTATATCCTTATTAGCTTTGCTCATCCCTTTCTTCAGAAAACATTTTTTGAAAAAGACATCTCAGAGCAAAAGTCGGTATCATTTGATGATTATTTGACTCCGGCCGGTACGGATGAAGACTTTAATTATGAAGATTATTACTCCTCTAATGATTTTTCAGAATCGCAGTGTAATAATGAACTTCTGAATTTTCTCGCGATACTGAAAGTGAAGATTTATTCACCCCCTGATCTCCCGGAATCACTTAATCCGGATCTAATTCTTTTTTCCCGTCCCCCTCCTTCCTGTTAATTGCTTATTTATATCTGAATCATTTCACGAAAAGATTCGATTCCTTTTTTCTTTACACCATGTAAATTATTAAGCAATGAACAAGCTATTATTATTACTTATCAGCATTATTTCCTATACAACTGTTCAGGCCCAGAATTATCTTATTTCCAGCGACAGCACAGATTTTCCGGCTGTTGAAATGGAGGAAGTAATAGTTATTTCCTCTAAAGAAACTAAAAACAGTAAACTAATTGAACTTCCTGCCTCCGTTTCAGTAATAGGTAGCCAGGAGATAGAACACGAAAATATCCGCAGCATGACTGGTCTTTCCGGAATGATACCTAATCTGTTTATGCCCGATTATGGTACCCGCCTCACATCTCCAATCTACCTCAGGGGGATTGGATCGAGAATAAACTCGCCATCAGTAGGACTTTATGTAGATAATGTTCCTTACTTTGAAAAAGCTGCATTCGACTTCGATTTTTTTGATATTGAAAGGGTTGAAGTTTTACGGGGCCCCCAGGGAACTCTCTACGGAAGAAATACTATGGGTGGAATCATCAATATCTTTACAAAGAAACCTTCTGACGTAAGAGAAACCAGTCTCGAACTTAGTGGCGCAAGTTACCATTACTATAAAGGCTCTTTGAGCCATAGTCAGCCTATGGGAGAAAAGGCCTCGCTGCTGCTCAATGCCTCAGCTTTTAATTACGGGGGATTCTATGAAAATACCTTCCTTGATAAAAAAACGGATGCAATGCAATCCCAGAGCGGCAGAATTAAACTCCTTTTTGATCCTTCACGAAGATTGAAAACACAGCTTACCCTAAACCTGGAAAAGAGTTATCAGGAAGGATATCCATACGCACTGTACAATTCTGAAACTGATGAAGCCGAACAGATCAGTTATGATCATCCCAGCTCGTATGATAGATGGTTATTATCGAATAATTTTAATGTAAAGTATCTCTGGGACAATTTCACACTTAATGCAACCACAAGTTATCAGTTTTTTGATGGTAAACAGGATATTGATCAGGATTTCACCCCACAGAAGGCACTCTTTGTAATTCAGGATCAGTTACAACATATGATTTCCCAGGAGATAACCGTACATTCAACAAGGCCTTCACAATATAGTTTTGTTTCGGGGATTTTTGCATTTATTCAGGATTTTGGCTCCTGGGTTGATGTGTTTTATCTGGAAGATGCTCCTGCATTTGGAATTCCTCCCAATATGTCGTTATACAAAAGCTATGATAATCTTAACAGAGGAATAGCATATTTTCATCAGTCCTCTTACAATGATTTCATAATAGATGGCCTGAGTATTCTGGGAGGCATCAGGCTTGATTATGAAAAATCTGAGCAGATCTATAACTACGACAGGGTAATGAATGATGAAACTTCCCGAATCTATGAAGATTCACCTGCGGAGATGTCATCTTTTGTTTTATTACCCAAATTTTCAGTCAAATACTCCCCTGTCAGAAGTTTCAACAGCTACTTTACCATCTCCAAAGGATATAAAACCGGAGGATTCAATACCACATTTGAAGAAGATGAACACAGGAGTTTTGATCCGGAATCCAGCATAAACTATGAGCTTGGATTTAAATCAACCATGCTGGACCGGAGAATCAGAGCGAATTTTTCTTTATTCTATATTGACTGGACCAACCAACAGATTTATCAGGCTGTTCCCAGCGGACGTGGCTCAATGATCACCAATGCCGGCGAATCTTACAGCAAGGGAATTGAATTGGAGATCAATTCATTGCTGACTAAAAATGTAAATACTTTCTTTAATGCAGGCATTACCGAGGCAAAATTTGTAAGTTATGAGAAAAATTCCACCACGGATTACAGTGGAAATTTTATCCCTTATGCACCCATGATGACACTTTATACCGGAGCGAATTATCAAATTCCACTTAACGGTAAGTTTATTGATGGTATATTTATCCAGTTAAGCTATAATGGATTTGGAAAACATTACTGGCATGAAAATAATGAAGATTATCAGAAATATTACGGCTTGATGAATGCTAACATTGCTTTTGAAAGCAAATACTTTGAATGGAGCTTCTGGGCTAAAAACCTCCTGAATACAGATTATAATTCATTCTATTTCAATGCTCTTGGAAATGCTTACGTGCAAAGAGGAAAGCCACGACTGATAGGAACAAGCATAAAAATTAAAATCTAAAAGATATCTTTGTGCCTTGATGGATCTTTTTGAAAAGACCGCACTCCATGCCTTATGGCACCTGGAGTGCCCTTCCTTAATAAAATCCATGAGGGAAAAAATACACAATATAAATGACAGGCATAAAAAAATACGGAACTCTCCTGAGCCTTTACCTGGCTCAGTCTATTCCCATGAGTTTCTTTTCAACAGTAGTCCCGGTGATCATGAGACAAGAGAATTACTCTCTGGAATCCATCGGATATCTTCAGCTCATAAAACTGCCGTGGATCCTTAAATTTTTATGGGCTCCTCTTCTCGATAAAATGGGGAAAAGCCGGCACGATTATAGAAAAATGATTCTTGCTTCCGAGATTTTTTATGCAGTCATAATTCTCTCAATAGGATTTTTTGACCTCTCTACAGATTTTCGTCTGATCATCATACTTATGGTAATCGCATTTATTGCCAGTGCCACCCAGGATATCGCTACCGATGCATTCGCTATTCTTAGCCTGAGAAAAAAGGAAAGAGGCCTGGGAAACAGTATGCAATCGGCAGGGAGCTTTCTGGGAACACTGATAGGAAGCGGAGTACTCCTCATAATCTATCATCACTATGGATGGAAAGGTCTTCTTGCCGGATTGGCAGGCTTTGTTTTGTTAGCATTGATCCCACTTTATAGCACTAAAAAATTTGAACCCAACGAGGAAATAGATGAGGAAGCAAGACCTAAGGCCAGTTTAAAAGATATTGGCTCTTTCTTTGCCCAGAAAAAAACCCTTAAACAGGTCCTTACCCTGTTTCTTTTTTATTCCAGTATTATCGGAATTCTCGCAATGTTAAAACCCTATTTTGTCGACCTTGGATTTGCAACCAACAAGATAGGTTTTATCTCGGGTATATTTGGAACCTCCTTTGGAGCTGCTGCTGCACTTGGGGCTGGTTTCATTGTAAAAAAGATTACTGCCAGGAAAGCACTTATCCTGTTTTCTTTTGTTAACCTGTTGGCAGCATCTTTATTCCTGTTATTTGAAACAACAGGGGATGTTTTACGTTTTATTTATCCTCTTACTGCTCTGATATGGATCGCATATGGAATGTCCAGTGTTTCCATCTACACCATGGCCATGAATTGGGTCAGATCAGGCAGGGAAGGAACCGATTTTACAATTCAGATCGTTCTGACTCACCTGAGCAGCCTCTTTATGGCTGTATTTTCAGGAAGGTTTGCCGACAAGCTCGGATATTCCGGCCTTTTTAAGTTGGAAACAATCCTCGGTTTATGCGTTTTTATTATTATCGTTTATTTATACAGAAAACCTGAAAAAAATGCAGATACCAGCTAATTTACTCGATAAATATAATCAGCCGGTTCCCCGGTATACCAGTTACCCTCCTGCCAATTTCTTTCATGGAGAATTTCGTGAAAAAGATTTTCTGAAAGCAATGGTCCGTTCAAACGAAGAAAAACCGCAGAATATTTCCCTTTATATACATATCCCATTCTGTAATAAGATTTGTCATTATTGTGGCTGTAATTCCATGAAGATCAGAGAACCGGAGTATGTAAAAAAATATATGACTGCGATTAAGACAGAGCTTGGCATTTTTAGAAAATACATTTCAAAGAACAGACTGGTCTCACAGGTTCACTGGGGAGGAGGAACTCCCAATGCCCTTCCTGCTCAAATGATCAGGAAACTCATGGAGTATATTCATAATGAATTCGATTTTATCAAAAATCCCGAAGTCGCCATTGAATGTAACCCTGCAGGCTTAACAAATGAGTATATCGATACCCTTGGTGATTCAGGCTTTAACCGTATTAGTCTCGGGATCCAGGATTTCAGGCAAAAAGTACTTGATGCCGTTAACAGAGATTTCCCCGAAAGACCTGTAGAAGAAATTGTAAACTATATTCGCTCAAAAAATATTAAGGTAAACCTGGATTTTATCTATGGTCTCCCCTACCAGGATGAAAAAACATTTTCAGAAACCATAAAAAAGGCCGTTGAAATCAGCCCTGATCGTCTGGTTACCTTTTCATATGCCCACGTACCCTGGGTGAAAGCTGCACAGAAACAACTGGAAAAACATGGCCTTCCCGATCCCACAACGAAAAGCCTTATGTTTGAAAAAGCCGCTAAAATCTTACATGATGCAGGTTACAGATCTATTGGCCTTGATCATTATGCAAAAGATGATGATGAACTCTACACTGCACTGAAAAATCTGACACTCCACAGGAACTTCCAGGGATATTGCACCAGGAACACAACCGGGCAGGTGTATGCAGCGGGAATTTCATCCATTTCTCAGTTACATTCTGCCTATGCACAGAATACAAAGAAAATAAAGGAATATATTTCAGCGCTTTCGGAAGGTCATCTTCCCGTTGAAAAAGGATATCAACTAAATGGTAATGAGATAATTATCAGGAGGGTGATCAATGAAATCATGTGCAATTTCTATGTCGATTTAAGGGAAACCGCTTCAGATTTGGGTCTCAAAATAGAAGAACTCAGGGAAGTAACTGCTTACAATGAGGACAAGTTAAAAGAATTTGAAGAGGACGGATTATTGAAATTTGATGATAATAAAATAATTATCGAGGAATATGGAAAGTTCTTTATCCGGAACATTGCTTCATTATTCGATCCCCTGCAAAAGACAGATAAAACAAGGAAATTTTCAAAATCAGTCTGAAAATGAACAAAAAGGTCATAATAATCGGGGCCGGATTAACAGGATTGGTTACTGCATTTTACCTCAGGAAGAGGGGGATGCCTTTTGTGGTGCTGGAGAAAAATGACAAAGCAGGAGGAGTTATACAAACCCATGAAGAAGGCGGTTTTTGCTTTGAATCCGGACCCAATACCGGCGTTATCGGACATCCTGAAGTCGCAGAACTATTTGAGGATCTGGAAGGATATTGCAAACTCGAAATAGCCGATGAAGGGGCTAAAAAAAGGCTGATCTGGAAGAATGGAAAATGGGAAGCAGTTCCATCGGGACTGTTAGGTGGTATAAAAACTCCGCTTTTCAGCATGAAAGACAAAATCCGCATTCTTGGAGAGCCTTTCAGAAAGCCCGGAAATAATCCTGATGAAACCCTCTCTGAGATGGTAAAAAGAAGAATGGGTCAGTCCTTTCTCGATTATGCTGTTGATCCATTTATAAAAGGTGTTTATGCGGGCGATCCGGATTATATTATTCCCCGTTATGCTCTTCCTAAATTATACCGGCTGGAGCAGGAATATGGTAGCTTTATTGGTGGTTCCATCAAAAAGAAAATGAAGGAAAAAGATCCCCGTTTAAAGAAAGCTACTCGTGAAGTATTCTCGGCTGAAGGGGGACTTGAGAATCTTATTAAGGGGCTGGTTGAAGCTTCAGGCAAAGATAATATCATCCTGAACTGCCGGAATATTAAGGTTGACCCGCTGGAATCGGGCGGTTTTAAGGTGAGGTATTCAAAAAATAGCAGAAATGAAGAAATAGAGGGAGAGAATGTTGTTTCGACCACAGGATCCTATGCACTGCCATCTGTTCTTCCATTTATTGCAAAAGAAAAAATGCAAAAAATCAACAACCTCAAATATGCAAGGGTAGCAGAAATAGCATACGGATTCAAAGAATGGAAAGGCTTTCCTCTTGATAGTTTTGGCGGATTGGTACCTTCAAAAGAAAAAAGAGATGTGCTGGGAATACTATTTCCATCAGCTTTTCTCAAAAACCGGGCTCCTGAAGATGGCGCACTGCTTACCACATTCATCGGGGGTGTTGCGAGGGATGAGCTTATGGACCTCAGTGACGAGGATCTTTTAATTACCGCCTCTTCTGAAGTGCAAAAGATGATGGGGCTTGAGGATTTTGTCCCTGATCTTATACGGGTATTCAGGTACGAGCATGCAATTCCCCAGTATGGATTATCTACAGGTCAAAGGCTAAAAGCTATAGAGGAAGTACAAAATGAATATTCCGGACTTATAATTGCCGGGAATCTAAAGGATGGGATAGGAATGGCGGACAGGATTAAGCAGGGTGTGAGTATCGCGATGTCTATTAGTTAGTGTCTGTCCATAATGTCCAATATCTGCGTTGCTGCAAAAATTTTAAAT
>CAYRTD010000175.1:0-7435 GCA_964426915.1 uncultured Bacteroidaceae bacterium
GATGACCTCTTGACTGCCAGTCAAACGCTCTAGCCATCTGAGCTAATGCCCCAATAATTCTCATAAATAAATACCATTCATCAATGGTGGTTCAAAAATAATATTTTTTTTGGTTTTGGACAATCTTATATCTTTTAAAGATAAGCTACTATTATTTCTGCCATGGAATAATGACCTGAGGAGATGTATTTATATTAATCCGCTTTAGTGTTTTGTTTTATTATTTATATATTTAAAGATCTTTTAACGGGAATTTCCTGCTACTGATGAAGTGAGTATTTCACCAAAGCTTTGGCGGACTGGATTTGCGAAGCTAATACAAAAATTATATCCTGAGTTTGGAATGGTTTTTTTCTTGAAAGAAAGTTATATGTCTCAAAAGGAAAGTTTATTACTAACAGATATCAGATAAGAAATGAAAAAATTGTATTCAGGCATTATTGCCATGACTGGTTTAATTAGTTTTGGTATAGCCAACCAGAAATGTACAACCGAAAAGGAAAATGGCCAAGGAGAAAAGCCAAATTTCGTCATTATTTTTGTAGATGATATGGGTTATGGGGATCTGGGTGTATTCGGGCATCCGACAATAAAAACACCCAATCTGGACAAAATGGCCAATGAGGGCCAGAAATGGACGCAGTTTTATGTTGCAGCTCCTGTTTGCACACCCTCCCGTGCAGGATTGCTTACGGGCAGATTACCTGTCAGGTCAGGGATGTGCGGTGACCGGACCCGGGTTCTTTTTCCTTATTCCAGGGCTGGACTTCCTCCGGAAGAAATTACATTGGCGGGGATTTTAAAGGATAATGGGTATCGGACTGCCATGTCCGGTAAATGGCATTTGGGCCATAAATCGCCCTTTTTACCCACAGATCATGGATTTGAAAGCTATTTCGGCATTCCTTATTCAAATGACATGGATAGGGTAGAAGGAACAAAGGGAGAGAACTGGATAACGAGTCAGATTGCCCTTGCCGAAAATGAAAATTATCAGGCATATAATGTTCCTCTGATGCGGAATGATGAGATTATTGAGCGGCCCGCCGATCAAAGAACGATCACCAAACGCTATACGGAAGAAGTAGTTGATAAGATACGGGAATTTAAGGATGAACCTTTTTTTCTTTATCTCGCTCATAGCATGCCCCACATTCCGCTTTTCAGGTCTGAAGATTTTAAAGATACATCTCTGGCGGGGTTTTACGGAGATGTGATTGAAGAAATTGACTGGTCAGCAGGCAGGATTATTGAAACGCTCCGTGAGGAAGGAATAGCTGAGAACACTTTGGTTATTTTTACATCTGATAATGGGCATTGGCATGTTTTCAAAACTCACGGAGGTTCCGGTGGATTGCTCAGGGGTGCTAAAGGAGGTACTTTTGAGGGAGGTATGAGAGTCCCCGGATTATTCTGGTGGCCCGGTCAGATTGACCCGGGTGTGGTTATGGAAACAGGAACAACACTGGATCTCTTTCCTACTTTTTGCAAGCTTGCAGGTATAGAACTTCCGGATGACCGGATATATGATGGTTATGATATCTCTCCGGTTTTGTTTGGGGAGGGCAAAAGTCCCAGGGAAATTGTATATTTTTATCAGGGTACTCAGGTTTTCGCCATACGTAAAGGAAGTTACAAAGCGCATTTTAAAACCAGGGAATGGGGAGAAGATCTTACAACTCATGATCCACCTCTTCTGTTTAACCTGGATGTTGATCCATCTGAGAAATATAATATAGCAGAAGATAATCAGGAAATCATAGATGAGATAGTTAAAAGCATGGAAGAGCATGTGTCGACAGTAGTACCCGTAGAAAGCCAGCTTGAGAAGTGAGATATTTTTAACAGTCATTAATAGCCTTCACCGGGAATACGGGGGCATAAAGCGGTAATAACATTTTTTCCACTGACTACCAAAAGTAGAAAGGAAGAAAAACTAACCACTACTGATCACACACCTTTATTATGAGGGTGACTAAAAAGTAATAATCATTTTAAAGAACTTACAATCTGAAAGCATTCTTCCTTCCTGCCCCACCCAAAACCCTCCCTCGCCGTGGGAGGGTTTGGGTGGGGCAAACAGAGGAATGCTATTCTTTGAAACTCAACCAGTCTAAGGTAACAGTACCCTGTTTTAAACCAATAAATTTCAAATACACATCTTTTTTACCAACAATATCACTTAATGTGCAATGCACCTCCTGAAAAGCATCTGATTTTTTTGAAGACTGAAGTTTAATTTTTCCTGCCAGTTCCCCTGTTATACTATCCGTTCTTATTTCAATAAATCCGTTTTCAACTGTATGCGCTATTTTTGCAATCAGCTTATTATATTTTTTATCAAAAGAAACATTAGCAAACATTAGCCAATCATTTTCTTTAATGTTCGATAATACAAAGCCATCAGTCCGGTTCCCTTGTTTCTGAATATGATTTCCTGATATTTGATAATACCATTCAGCCTCTATTTTTGGCCATGCTGCATTATATTGACCCACACCATTGCTGAAATGCTGATCTAAAAAATCAGTATCCGTAATTATTTTTCCCTCATCGTCAAAATGACAATAGGTAATAAGGGTTTCTCTAAACTTATATCCTGGTCTTTGATATCGGCACCAAGTATGGTAAAATTGTCCTTTCCACCAAAAAAAGCTACCATGGGCAAAATTATTTAAACCATGCCCATGTCCTACCGCTCCTGCACCATGATAAGGACCGTATATATTATTTGATACGGCATAATCTTGTCCCCAGCTAAGATAATATGTACTATCATATTTGAACAGATAATTTTTATCCATCCAAATGGGAGCATTTTCCCAATCTTCACCAGTAATGGATATTGGCTTAGGTGTTTCTGCCAGGGAGATCATATTGTTATTTAATTTTGCAATATGGTACCCTCCGCCTTCCTTATGTCCATAGATGATGTAAGGAGTTTTGCCGGCATCGTCATCAATCAAAATTGTAGGATCGTGCATGGGAGCTACAAGTGGTTTTCCAAGTGCACCTTTGAATGGGCCAACAGGGGAATCACCAACCATCACTCCGATACCACGTTTTCGATCCGAAAAATAAAAGTAATATTTTCCGTTCCTCTGTGCTGCATCACCCGCCCAACAATCGGTACTTTCGTCATTCATATAGTTGTCTTTCGGACTGATGGTTTCCCTTAAGCACCAATCTATCAAATTTGTAGTAGAAAACACACGCCAATTCCTCATTACCCAGGTCTTATCATCAGGATGAGAATCGTTACCGGAATACAAATAGATAGTATCATTGAAAACGTGTACATGAGGATCGGAAATGCCAATATCTCCGATAATGGGATTTTGTGTAAAAGCCAATCCACACCATAATAGAAGCAATAAAAGAGGGTATGTTTTTCTAGTCATTATTAACTTATTATTATCCTTTGAAAAATTATTATTAAAAATCACAATTTAGCCTTTTTTTCAGCGATTTCAAATTTATCATAATTATAGTATCTCGTTTTTCTTTTTGTTCCCAAAAAAGCCAATAACCACTTTTCTGAACACTCCCTAACCACTTCATGAAATCAACTGCCCAACCCCCAACTACACAACTACACAACCACACAACCGCACAACCGCACAACCGCCCAACTGCCCAACTGCCCAACTGCCCAACTGCATAACTGCATAACTGCATAACTGCATAACTACCCAACTACCCAACTAAATCTATTCCGCTTCGAACCTTTCCTCATACGGTTCCAATACCTCCAAAATCCCCTGAAAGATCTCATTCCGGTTTTCAGCGCGTTTGCGTATGGCGATCTTTTCGGCTTTATCGGAACCGCCGAGGAGGTAGCGCTGGTACCAGGGGAGAACTGTAAAAACGGCATCAATGATGGAATACCTGAAGCCAACGTATACTGCAAGAACTCCGATTCCTTCAACGAGGATGAAAGAATTCAATCCTTCCTTGTAGTCTCCGCTTATGATTTGTCCGAGGCCCGGGATGAACAGACTCAGAATGGATATGGTTTTAGGATTGGGTTTGTAAAATTTCTTTTTATTGGAAAATATCTCTTTTATCTGCTTAGTTGCTGTGGAATCGGATTCAGCAATATCCAGGAAATAATCTTCTGATTTTTCGAATTCTTCCAGGCCGTAATGACATATGGCGAAAAGGAAATCGATGATCTCGGGATAGCTGTCATAATAATCAGAACGAACAGAGTAAAGTACCACCAGGGCCTCATTATATACTTTATGGTCGATATGATAGTTAATTTCCCGTAACCGGCTCCGGAATTTTACGGCAGGATTATCGCTCAGGTAATAGATCTGTTCATAATACTGAAGGGCAAGATCATAATTTTGCAGTTCATAAAGTCCGTCAGCAAGTTTTACCAACACATCTATATCTTCCTGGCCGGAATAGTAAAGGTAGCGCTGATATTCTTTTATTGCCGGTTCGTACTGCTGATGACTGTACAGGTAATCAGCCCTGGATAGAAGCTTTTCCGTGGAAATATCCTGGCCATTAACCTGAAGGCTAGTAACGATCCATATAAAAATCGATAATATTTTTTTTATAGCTTTCATTCAGGTTTTGATTATAATCTTTTGCGGCTTTAACAGATCCGTAAACATTTCCGAGATAAAAGCTGAAAGATAATCCGCCCATGATCCAGCCATAAGCACTTTCGACCCCGTTTTTTTGGAATCCCCGGTAACTCTGGAACGCAGTTAGTCCAACAAAGAGAAGTGATGAGATCCCGTCTTTCCACCTTTTTGCATAAAATTTTCCTGAGCCGGGAATTATTGCCGACATGGTACCGGCAAGGAAAGGACTCAGGTAATAGTTATCGGGAGTGTTCCGGGTGAATCGAAAGAGGTCGGAATATTCGATCTTATTGGCGTTTATATGAACTTCATCCCATTGCCCCGACATCATGTAATCGAGAAGGAGGCTTTCGTAATACCAGGATTCGAATTCAAGGCTATCCACCATAACACCTTCTGCTAATAAGGGAAGGCGGGCTGAGAGTCTAAGTTTAACGATCTCAGGGTAAAACTTCATGCTTGATGAATCCTGGGGGTTGAAGAATTTTTTGGAGAAGTATATTCCCGATTCGTAATTATTATTCAGTCTGAAAGATTCGAGCGCTCTTTTCTTCAGATAAGGATTATCGGGATGCGAATAAATAAGCTTAAGGTACTCTTCCGCCGCAAATTCATATTGTTTCGTGTTGAAAAGATAGTCGGCAAATGCTATCTTCTTTTCTGTATTACCCTCGTCCTCTTTTTGCCCGTAAAGGACAGAAGGGAGCAGAAGAAAAAGGAAAAAAACTATGGCTATTTTATTCAACGGGATCAATATTTAAGTAGGTTTCTTCATCAACAGGGTAATATCCGTATGCAAGTCCGTTACAGCGAGTCATCCTGTCCATCGCAGCCATTACCCCCACCGCAAAACCTTTCTTTTTAATGGATTCTATGGCATACACCGAGCATGAGGGAGTAAATACGCAGGATTCCACGTCCTGTGAAGAAATGAATTCCTTATAGAATAGAAACAAAAAGGAACTCAGGGTTTTTATTTCGTTCGAATGGTCTGTATGGACATGGTAGTGCTGTTTCTCTTCATCTCCTTCAAAATGATCTTCATATCGATGCATAATATTATTATCCTGGGCAGCAGCTTTAAGGCTGAAGCTGACCAGGATCAAAATAATAAAGATCGTCCGGTTCAATTGCATTGTATTTTATGTTTTTATACGTGGTTACTTTGTAAAGATCCTGGCCGTTTACATGGGTGATTTCGGTAATCTTACCCGGAAAGGGCAGCCCTTTTTGAACGATATAATCTTCAAAAAATTGCTTTTTAACGATCTCCCCCTTCTCATTAAAGAAAACAATGCCAAAGAGTTTATTATCCTTCATGGAAAGCATGATCTTCCCTGAAAAATTAAGGTATTTTGAATTAGGCACATAGGTTGAGATCACCATGCCCTGGTCTTCTTCGACCTTATTGAGGATAAAGCTTTTTTCGTCGATACCAAAATTTTTAATTTCGCGTGTAAGAACAAGGTGGAATATTGAAAATTTAGAGAGATCGGGAATTCTTTGGGTACTGACAATCTCGTTATTTACCAGGTGATAAAGTGTAGTATCGATGGTTACCCAGGTTTCTTTTTCGGGAAAGAAATTGCGGTAAATGATCTGTTCTTTATTCATGTCATAATAAAAATTTCCCATAACCAACTGGGAAAATCCGCTTTCTTTTGATTTTATGGAGAATTCTCCTGTAACACGATAAATTCCCTGGGCCGATAACAAAGAAGGAAACAGGATAAGTATTATTATATATCTAATTGGTTTCATGAATTTTAGATGAAATGAACAAAGTGTGAAAACCGGAAATAGCGGTTAAAAAATGGATGCTCTAATTAGAGTCTGTCCAAAATGTCCGATATACTCATCCAATGTTTATTTTAAGTGGCATTCGTGAGCTCGTTATCACTCGGTTCTGCGTTGCTGCAAAAATTTTAAATCCTCGAATACACTAGTATACTGCGGTTTAAAATTTTGCGTGCCTTGATCTCGAACATTATGATCCAGACACCTGACTTTATGGACAGGCACTAATTAGTCTGTCAATACATCAAAATTTTCACTAGTTGTTTATAAAAAAATACTAATAACAAAAACAGGCTACTTATGAGGTAGCCTGTTTACTATATTTAATGCCGGATTTATCAGATCCAGGCGGCCGAGCCCCACAATGCGCTCCACCATACAGCGTAAAGTACACCATAGACAAGCGTTCCTGCAAGACATCCGTAGAATGATTTCTTAGTTTCGTCGGTATCTTCATCTGTGACGAAGTAAACAATAGCGACACCAACAACTCCGAAGGCACATCCCCAGAGGAATGAAGGAATTCCCAGTGGCGGATCGTCGAAAGTCATTCCCATTGAACCGGGTCCGTAGAGGTTCAATCCTGAAACCAGGTCATCGCCGGCTTTAACCAATACTGAAAGCGTGGAAGCGGGGTTCATCCATACGTAATTCTCAAGTTCGGTTAATTCTGTGAGTTCTGTTGCAACAGCGTCTTTATCGTAACTGAATAGATCAGCCACACCTGCCTGGAGATTCATGCTGATCGCCATTACAAATACAAAGAGAAGTAAAATGTTTCTTTTCATAACAGAAATAGTTTTTGGGTTAGGGTTAAAGTGTCTTTTCCACTTTATGATCGTAAATATAGAAATTAATATTTCATGTACAAGTGGTCATGGTTATTTTTTTTTGTAGAATGGAAGATTTTTGTGATGAAATATGTTGTAAATTAAATGGATTTTTTATTGCGAGTCAATTGGGGGAGGGGGGATTTCTGTTAAGGAGGAGTTAAAAAATAATTACTGTCGGGCATACGCGTTAACTTAAGACTCTTC
>CAYRTD010000176.1:0-7420 GCA_964426915.1 uncultured Bacteroidaceae bacterium
TAAAAATGCGGGCAATATACTCTCCTATGATCCCAAGCATTAAAAGTTGAAAACCGCCTATGAATAAAATTGTAATTATAATTGAGGGCCATCCGGGGATCGCTTTCCCCGTAATAAAAGTAAATACTGAATAAATACCATAAATAAATCCCAGAAAAATTGCTATAACACCTGCCCCAAAGCTAACTCTCAAAGGCTTGGCCGAAAAAGAAGTAATACCGTCAATTCCGAACTTAATCATTTTCTTAAGAGTATATTTAGATGTCCCATAAACTCGTTTAGGAGCAATAAATTGAACTGTAGTTTGCCGAAAACCTAACCATCGGATTAGCCCCCTATTGAAACGATCCGTTTCATCGAGTCGTAAAAAAGCGTCTACAAAGGGTCTTGTCATCAAACGAAAATCCGAAGAACCAGAAGGAATAGGCACCTCCGATAAGCGATTGAGAAACTTGTAAAATAAAACAGAAGATGTGTTTTTAAAAAACCCTGCATCTTCAGTTGCCAACCGTTCAGTATTAACAACATCATAACCTTCCTTACATTTATTAATCATATCAATAATAACCTCTGGTGGATGTTGTCCGTCTGAGTCCATGGACACGATCATATCTCCGGTAGCAGCCTCTAAACCTGCCATTAATGCAGCCTGATGACCAAAGTTCCTGGAAAACCTTATTCCTTTCACATTTTGATTTTTATCGGAAATATTTCTTATGAAATCAAATGTTTTATCTTCGCTACCATCATCCACAAAAATAACTTCTAATGAATACTCATTTAATTTCTCAAGAATCTTGTTATAAATGTATCCAATATTATCTTGTTCATTGTAAGCCGGTAAAATAATACTGATTTCCATTTTTCTTTATTTATTTAAATACCATTAATAAAAAGCAATCACCTTGACCTTATTGTAGAGAGCTAATCTCAAGAGCTCGCCAATACGTCTGATAAATAATAAGCTTGTATTCTTAAAAGTCTGTTAAAATTAATTATTTTTAAATACTTTTTATTATAAAGTCCAAAAATGAACAAAGAGATTTTTCGCAAATTCAAATTAAGTCACCTGATACTTCTTTTATTTATTATAACAATCCCCCTTGTAAATTTCAATCATCACAGATATAGCAGTAAAGAAGGGATTATTACCTGGGATGTAAAATCTTATTACGCTTATCTGCCCGCTGCTTTCATTTATAAGGATCTCTCCCTGGATTTTATGAAGAAAGATCCTGAGAAATTCAATAAAATGATCTGGCCTATTGATACACCTATTGGGAAAAAGGCTATTTTAACAACAATGGGGCAAGCTGTTTTATACAGTCCCTTCTTTATAATTTCACATATCTACGCTCTATCCTCTGACAAATATGAAGCAGATGGTTATTCACTACCCTATCATGTAGGTTTACAATTCAGCGTTTTCATTTACTTTATTATTGCTTTTCTTGTTTTGAGAAAAATACTTTTGCGGTATTATAGTGAAACAGTTACCGCGATCACACTTCTGGCAATCGGAGCAGGGACAAATCTGTTCTATTATATAAGTTATTCAGCTGCCATGACACATGGATTTCTCTTTTTCCTGATAGTATTATTTATTTATTATCTTGAAAAATGGCACGATAAAGTCTCTTTGAAAACAACTATAATTCTCGGTTTAACAAGTGGATTAATCGCTCTGGTAAGGCCAACCAATATTATCATTCTAGTTTTAATACCTCTTTGGAGAGTCGGTTCATGGAAAGATCTTTCGGAAAATATGAAGAAACTTTATTCAAACTGGTATCATATCATACTCATGGCAGTTATGTTTATTACCATTTGGATACCACAATTCATCTACTGGAAATATGTTTCCGGCAAATTGTTCTATTTTTCCTATGGAGAAAGATCTGATAAATTTTTCTGGGATAATCCGCAGATTTTCAAGGTTTTATTCAGTTACGAAAAAGGATGGTTTGTTTATACACCTATGATGCTGTTGGCTGTAATCGGATTATTCCTGCTTAAAAGAAAAAAAATCAAATTAGCAGTTCCGATATCAACATATCTGATAATTGTTATTTATGTTCTGTCTTCATGGTGGTCGTGGTGGTTTGGAGGGGCATTTGGGCAACGATCAATGATCGATTTTTACGGATTAATGGCAATTCCTCTTGCTGCATTTATAGATTACGGATTACAAAAGAAGAGGAGGAAATACTTATATTTGCTTCTCATTGCCGGCTTAATTGCCTTCAATCAATTTAATATTCAACAATACAGAAGACTGGCAATAAGCTATTGGTGGATGAATAAAGAAGGGTACTGGGAGAACTTTCTCAAATTAAGGCCTACCTGTAAATACTGGAATATAGCAATGCATCCAGATTATGAAAAAGCCCGCCTGGGCATATACGAACCAATAGCCCCTTTTAACAGCTCTCAGGAGGTTACAGATCAAATGCTTATAGAAAGAATAATAAATGAAAATAAAAATAATAAAGAATTACTTTCATTACTTGCCTCCAAAGAACTCAGAGATTTAAATAACAGTGAAAAAGATTCCCTACTTAACAAGTATGCAAATGTCATCGTTAGTAAAGGCAGGGCAGAGCATTATTTTAAGCTAATAAAAATCGATTATTATAAAAAAGCAATTGAAAAATGTGAAGACTGGAAGAAAGAAATAGAAAGAAAAGCGAATTATAATAATGTTTCTTTTAAAGAAATGCAGCGTCTGGAAGCTGAACGAATTTATAAAATGTACTCGCAAAAATATGATCAACGATAAAACAATTGCTGTTATAATTCCGGCATACAACGAAGAAACACAAATTAAACTGGTTATTCAGTCAATTCCTGATTTTGTTGACAGAATAATTATTGTCAATGATGGGTCGGAAGACAAAACTGAAGAAGTCGTAAAGATATTTATTGATAGTGATGAAACAGACCATGCAAACAATAAAATTGGAAAAAAGAAATTCATCCCAAACCGGTATAATGCCGTTGATATAGAACTACAAAAATTAATTGATAGTGAAAGCAGTCTTTTCTGCGCTTCAACTATTTATAATAAGAATCCGGAAAAAGACAGGATCATCTTGATCAGTCATAAAAAAAACGGTGGAGTTGGAACGGCCGTAGCTACAGGTTATAAGTGGTGTCGGGATAATGAAATTGATTGTATTGCAAAGATAGATGGAGATGGGCAGATGGATCCCTCTGAACTAAATTCAATCTGCATGCCTGTTATAAATGAAGAAGCTGACTATGTAAAAGGTAACCGGTTAATTTATCCGGGAGCAAATTTAATTATACCCAGAGTACGTTTCCTGGGTAATTCTATTTTATCTATTCTTACTAAGATTGCTTCAGGGTATTGGCATATCTCTGATACCCAGACTGCTTTTACTGCTATTTCTCTGAAAGCAGTAAAACTTATTAAACTTCAGGATCTCTATCCTTCTTATGGATATCCGAACGACATATTAGTGAAACTAAACACTAACTTCTGCACTGTAAAAGAGGTCCCGATTAAACCGGTCTATGAAGTTGGTGAAATTTCAAAAATGAAGATCAGAAGCGTAATTCCCAGGATTTCAAAAATCCTGATCAGAGGATTTTTCAACAGACTACTTCAAAAATATTTGAAAAAAAGTTTTCATCCACTTTTCATCCTATATCATTTTGGTTTCTTATTATTAACTGTTTCACTGCCCTTTGGAATAAAAATAGCTTATAAGGTCATAACACAAACCCAGGCAAATCCGGTAACCGTTATAGCCTTCGTTTTCCTGTTTATAAGCGGTTTTCAATCTCTACTGTTCGCTATGTGGATGGATATTCAGGATAATGAAAGGTTGAACAAGTAATTTGTTCCGAAAAAAAATAATAACATCGCAGATTTATTTATGTCATCTGCCATTTTCCAGGAAAATTGAAACAAGATTAAATAGTTGACACGAATTTTTGCAAACATCTGGCGATATCTGAAAGGAAGAAGGAAAGCCCATGTTTATTTTCTTTTTAAAATAATGGCAAGTGAGAAAATAAAAACTTCCCCAGTAATAAACCATAATCTCTGAATTAGTGATACTGTTGTTGCTAATTCAGGGCTCATTCCCAAATTCGTAAGAATTAATATTATGATACCTTCTCTGATACCTATTCCTCCCGGCACAATAACAGCAATCAAACCATAAGACACACTTAACGGAAAGGCAAAAGCTGAAAGAACAGAAGCACCGGGAACAATGGAGATCACAAAAATATAAAATGCAAAGCTCCATAAAAACCAGTAAGCTAATATAGTCTTACTTAATTGCAATGCATTTATAAATGACACAAATGGTATTTCAGGTTCCTTTTTAAAAATTTTGAAAAATAATCCGACAAAATAATCATGAACTGGTCTTATAAATAGAAATACACCTAAAATAACAGCGGTAATAATAATTAATATTTTAAGATAAAACTGTAATTCGATAAATGGAAGTAAAAAGAGGCTGAGAAATAACCCGATAAATAAATAAACCAACTGTTCCTTAAAGGAAATGGCTGAAAGTCGCATTAGCCTCCCCTTTTCTTCAGAAATGATACTTGCACGACCTAATATTACCCATATCTTACCGGGAATATACTTGCCAAATACGGACATACCATGAGAATAAACAGCTTTATTAAAGGATATTGAAATGTCATGAATTTTTAATGCACGTCTCCAACTTTGAGTGCTCACAATAAATCCGCCCCATAATAATAGTAGTGATAGTAAAAATATACCCCATCTGACTTCCAGGTTATCAAATACCAGGTAATCGAATCGAAATAAATAATATATAACAAAAATGAGGGAAAAATAGAGCAAATACCTGAATATCTTCTTGAGCCTTTTTACCATTTCGAAAGATATTTTTATGACAAAGATAAATAATTACACATACTCTCTTTATTACCAGTTCGGTTTCACGATTTTTGGATCAAAATCCTAATCTCACTATCTAAAACTGAAAATAAATAAACGGTACCAAATCAGCACTCCATGACTGGTAAATAATAAATACCGTAATTACAGCAATGACCAGTTTTATCCACATTGGCGACCCTATAAATTTATCGCGGTAATACTTTTTAAAGCTTGAAGGAAGCCAGTGGACCACATAACCCAGAATCATAATCAGCATAACTTTATAATAAGACATGATGACTTCGCCGGCAAAGGACAGGTCAAGGTGATTCCATACCTGAGAAATAAACTGGTTGGCCTGCTGCATCGATTCCGACCGGAACCATATTCTTGTAAACGTAATAAAATTAAACGTCAGAAAAACTTTCCAAAAACGGCTGGCCAGGTGTGTGCTTTTCTCATAAGGGCTAATTCGTTTCCAGTATTTCCATACCAGCAGCCCTACCCCATTCAGTCCACCCCAGATCACAAATTCCCAGCTTGCACCATGCCATAGGCCTCCAAGAAGCATGGTCAACATAAGGTTTATATTTGTTCTTAATTTTCCTTTCCGGTTCCCGCCCAGAGGGATATACAGATAATCTCTGAGCCATGTGGACAGGGAAATATGCCAGCGTTTCCAGAAGTTACCGATGCTATCAGCTTTATAGGGAGAATTGAAATTTTTTGGCAACCGGAATCCCATCCATAATGCAATGCCTATGGCAATATCGGTATAGCCGGAGAAGTCGCAGTACACCTGCAGGGAATATCCGTAAAGTGCCAGTATGTTTTCAATACCCGTGTAGCCTACAGGATTTGCGAAAACCCTGTCAATGAGATTAACTGCAAGATAATCACCTATAAACATTTTTTTCACCAGCCCGTTCAAAATCAGAAAAAGCGCATAACCGAACTCTTCCCGGGTCAGATGATATCGCTTATAAAGCTGTGGAATGAATTCAGACGCACGAACAATGGGTCCGGCAACAAGCTGAGGAAAAAAAGAAACATAAAATCCAAAATCTATGATGCTTTTAACGGGACGGACCTTATGGCGATAAATATCGACAGCATAGGAGATGGTTTGAAAAGTAAAAAAAGAGATGCCTACGGGAAGTCCAATGACAGAGATATCAAAACGTGTGCCGGCGACAGAATTACTGAAATCGGCCAGAAAATTGTAAACTTCAAAATTTGTATTAAACAAATCATTTATGGTCCGGGTAATGAAGTAAGCATATTTAAAATAGGATAATAAGCCCAGATTTATGATCACACTGCATGCTACAAATATTTTCTTCCAGACTTTTCTTTTTGCCCTGTAGATCCTGAAACCCAGCAGATAATCGGCAAATGTCGAAAATATCAGAAGCAGAAAGAATAATCCGCTGGTTTTCCAGTAGAAAAAAAGTGATATCAGGAAAAGGAATCCGTTCCGGACAGTTTTATGAGGATATATTAGTGAATATATAGCCAAAACCACAGCGAAGAATACCCAGAAATACATCTGAGTGAATAACAGGGGTTTCTCAGGATTATAAAGGAATATGTCTTTCAGTCCTTCCAAATGATTAATTTAAATTATTCACTCAATCGGTTCGCCAATATGAGGAGGCTGGGATTTCTGTGCCACCTACTTATCAGCCCGTTACTTTTTGATTAAATGTACAAGCTTTTCGCAAACCACTATCCCCCAGCTTACTTATATTGGCTGTTGTACGCTGGCCTTGACTCATTTCACAATGTAGGTATCTCTCAATCCGAGCATTGGAGCGGGACGGGCTTGAAGGCTCTTTTGGCATTTTTGGATTGAGGGCTAGCTTTGCGGGAATGCCAAATGTGCCTGAGAGCGAAGGGATGGTGTGGGTTGGAATCATAATACTATCCTTTATTTTTATCCTTCAATTTTTTCTCAGTATCATTTACTTGTTTTAAAAAATGTTTTTCAACTTCTGAAATCTCATTTTTTCGCAATTCCTTATATCTTTTATATTCAGTGTGGGCTTTATCTAATGCTTGTTTGTGGCTGATTGTTCCTGCGTGATTTAAAATATCTTTTCTTGTCATTTTAAGGAAAGTATCAAGTTGTTCAATCCAGTCTTTCATGTACATTGGTTCTTGATTGAGAGCTTGAATTTCTGCCAATTCCAGATAAGCTGTAACTATACGATTCAAAATATTTAGTTCGTCTTCTGCAAGGTAATTTTTTGCAACTTCAGTTTCTTGTTTTGTAGGTTTTTTTCCTTTAAAACTACTCAGTCCTAAGTTTGGTTTTCCTGAGTCTACCCGATTATAAATTATCTCTGCTGCAGTGTGACCATGTGCTGCCCAGTGCATTTTATTTTGAACTGTTTTGAAGAACATTACAGACATTTCCAAAGACGGGTCATAATCAATACTCGTAGCATATATCTCAAGAACTTTTCGCCAAAACACTTTTTCGGAAGAACGAATATCCCTGATACGGGCTAATAATTCATC
>CAYRTD010000177.1:0-7376 GCA_964426915.1 uncultured Bacteroidaceae bacterium
AGGCTTAAAAAGAAAACTTTATTAAAACCATGCCACAATTTTAATTTGACATCCAGTATCTCTATCCGTGAAGCAATTATTGCGGGTTCAACTATCATTTCTCCGAATTTTCCGGGAGCAAGTCCCAGAACAAGACCCATGAACGACAGAATTACAGGCCCTATAAGCAGGGCAAAAGAGGGCTCAATTTTTTTTGCAGGTAATCCTTTTCTCTCCCTGCCAAAGAAAACCCTGTATATAATGAGGCCTGATACCCAAACCATAAAGATATTTGATAGTACTCCCAAAACAAGAATAAGATTTCCAAGGCCACCAAGTTGAATTTGTGCTTCGTAAATCAGTTCTTTACCAATGAACCCCAGCATTGGAGGAAGACCCGACATAGATAAGAGAGAAATAATTGCCACAACAGACGCTATTGGCATCTTTTTGAACAAACCTCCTAAATGATCGACATTCCTGGTTCCGGTCTTTTTCTGTATAGCTCCTGCAATCATAAATAGCGTGGCCTTATAGAAGGAATGAATAACCAGAAAAAGTATGGCTGCTTTAATAGATAATTGTGTATTTATGCCAATTAATAATGTCAATGTACCAAGTGCACTAACAGTGGTAAAAGCAAGGATGGATTTCAGATCCGTCCTGGTAACAGCCAGGTATGCCCCTGAAAACATTGTCATAGCACCAAAAACAGTAATAATAGAAACCCATTGTTGAGTATCACCCAATATATTGCTCATTCTAAAAAGTAAGAATATTCCTGCTTTAACCATAGTAGCCGAATGCAAATATGCACTAACCGGCGAAGGTGCCTGCATTGCACCGGGCAACCAGAATTGGAAAGGAAATTGTGCTGATTTAGTAAAAATTCCAGCCAAAAAGAGAATTAGTATGGTCGTATAATGAGGTGAATTCAATATAAGATCCTTATTTTTAGCGATCTCTATCAGGTTGTAACTCCCGGCGACTTCTCCAAGAAGTATAATTCCCGTTAGAAGGGCAAGACCTCCAATCCCGGTAACAAGAAGGGCCTGAATGGCAGCCTTGCGTGCTTCTTCTTTTTGATTAAAAAAACCTATTAAGAAAAAAGAACTGACACTGGTGAGTTCCCAGAAAAGAAACATTGTGATCAGGTTGACCGAAAGAACCAAACCAAGCATGGATGCCATAAAAAAGAGCATGAAAAAATAGAACCTCTTCTCATGGGGGTAGGATTTCATATAGTCATTAGAATAAATTACGATGAATACGCCAATGCCCAGAACCAGCAGGGAAAACAGCATACTTAATCCATCAAGATGCAGATCGAAACTGATACCATGTGCCGGGATCCATTCATATATTTCTGATAATGAATCATTGAGCTTTAGATATCTTATTTTCAAAAGAAAAAATGCTAAAAACCAGGCGGGAACAATAGCAAGTAAATATCCTTTAATCCTTTTTAAAGATCCGGGAATAAAAACCGACAAAGCAGCAGTAAGGAATATCAGCGAAAGACTTAAAAACATTGTAATTTATCTAAATCGGGAAAAACCAGTTTATTTTTTCTTGTAACTGCAAATGTATACAATCTCATCAGTAATTTTCATAACCTCATTTGCCGATAAAAAAAAATTTATTATTCCTTTGGTTTCATTAACACAAAGTATGGGTAATTTATCCATAACTATTTGGGCAATAGGGGCAGCATAAATCACTGCATCCTGAGAAGATTTGTAAAAATCAAATAACACTATATTATTATTCAGACAGATTTTCATTCTTTAAACTTTTGTCTAAAATAACATAGATTCCTGATAAAAAGTTCAACGGGGGGTAGGGGGAGTTATGCAGTTATGCAGTTGTGCGGTTATGCAGTTATGCAGTTTTGCAGTTATGCAGTTGTGCAGTTATGCAGTTGTGCAGTTATGCAGTTGTGCAGTTATGCGGTTGTGCAGTTATGCGGTTATGTGGTTATGTGGTTATGCAGCCCGCCTGCCGTAGCGCAAGGCAAGTGTGTTGGCGGGCAGGTTATGCGGTGGGGCGGTTGGACGGTGGGACTCCTTCTGTGGGATAGTTCCAATAGGGGCTTCGGTGGCATGAAAAATCTTTATATTGCAAAAATTTATTTGGTTCTGGCTCGTTGGGGTTTGGGAGTAAGAATTCGGGATGTTGTGCAATTGGGCTGCAAATAAAATCGCATTTTAGCTAAAAATTCCTTAATTTGGCTCCCAATTTAAATCCTATTAGAAATGAAAAAAATATCAATGATTTTCACTTTGGTTTTCACTGTTCTTTTTGTATTTAATTCATGTGAAACATATGTCTCAAAAAAATTTATCGGTATCCAGCTCTATTCCCTGAAAGATCTAATGAAAGAAGATCCTGAATCAACCATTAAAGCCGTTGGTGACATGGGTTACAAATTTGTTGAAGCTGCTGGTTACGGCAATGGTAAGTTTTATGGAATGGAACCACTGGAATTCAAGCGACTGGTTGAAGAGAATAAAATGGCTTTTCTGGGTTCACATGCCGGACAGAAACTTCCCGACTCAGCTGCCTGGGAAAGCACAATGAAATGGTGGGATGAAGCAATTGCAGCTCATAAAGAAGCTGGCGTTGAATACATTGTTCAGCCCCAAATGGGAAGTAAAGCTTTTGAAAGCCTTGAAGGATTGAAAAAATACTGTGAATATTTTGAAGCCATTGGTGAAAAGTGTAACCAGGCGGGCATCCGATTTGGATTTCATAATCATTCAGAGGAATTTAGGGAGCTGGAAGGCGAGGTAATTTATGACTATATGCTTCAAAATACCGATCCTGCTAAAGTAATGTTCCAGATGGATCTCTATTGGGTTGTAGAGGGTGGTGCCGATCCCGTTGAATATTTTGAAAAATATCCGGGCCGTTTCTGGTTATGGCATGTAAAAGATGAAAAGGAAATCGGTGCAAGTGGAAAAATCGACTTTGAAAGGATCTGGGAATACAATGATGTTGCCGGGGTAAAATATTATATTATCGAGCAGGAAGAGTACAGTTATCCTCCGCTGGAGGCTGTTGAAAAAAGTCTTGAATTCCTGCAGGAAGCAGAATACGTTGAATAGGGATTGGGGTCCCGAAAAAAGCTTTAATCTCTCTTGTCTGAACCATGATTTTCATGATTTAAGGATTAACATGATTTTTAAGGAAGTGGGGATTAGGGATTAGGGTCCTGAAAAAAGCTTTAAACTCTCTTGTTTGAACCATGATTTTCATGATTTAAGGATTAACATGATTTTTAGGGAAGTGGGGATTAGGGATTGGGGTCCTGAAAAAAAGCTTTAAACTCTCTTGTCTGAACCATGATTTTCATGATTTAAAGATTAACATGATTTTTAGGGAAGTGGGGATTGGGGATTGGGGATTAGGGTCCTGAAAAAAAGCTTTAATTTCTCTTGTCTGAACCATGATTTTCATGATTTAAGGATTAACATGATTTTTAGGGAAGTGGGGATTGGGGATTAGGGATTGGGGTCCTGAAAAAAAGCTTTAATCTCTCTTGTCTGAACCATGATTTTCATGATTTAAGGATTAACATGATTTTTAAGCTTTATCGATAAGGTCATCCTGCCTACTGCCTACATACTGACTACTGATTACTGATTACTGCCTCCTGCCTCCTGCCTACTGCTTACTGCCTCCTGCCTACTGCCTACTGATTACTGATTACTGTCTACTGATTACTGATTACTGATTACTGCCTCCTCCCCCCTCCCCCTAAACCTTCTCCCCCCCCATTTGTTACTAACCTGAACCAAAATATCAAAAAAATGAAAACGTTAAGCATTTTAATTATTTCAGTCTTATTTGTCACTTCCTGCAGAAACCAACCCGAAGAACAGGAAGCAACAGATGAAACTATACCTGGAACTTCCTTCACTCTTGAAAAGGCTTGGGAAACGGATACAATATTTAAAACTCCGGAATCTGTCCACTACGATGAAGACAGAAATATCCTTTATGTATCGAATATCGACGGGAAGCCTGATGAAAAAGATGGGAAAGGTTTTATCAGTACGATGGGGCCAAATGGTAACAAAATTGAACTGGAATGGATTACAGGTCTGCATGCCCCAAAGGGAATGGCAGTTTTAAGAGACACATTGTATGTTGCCGATGTGGATGCGCTCGTAATTATTGATGTGCCAAATGCAGAGATTAAAAGAAGAGTCCCGATTGAAGGAGCTTCTTTTCTGAACGATGTTGCCGTAATGCCATACGGAAGGATTTACATCACTGATTCCAACACCGGAAAAATACACATCTATGAAGATGGGGAAGTAACTGATTGGATTACCGAAGGTCTTGACCGGCCCAATGGATTATATCTGGAGGTTAACAGGATACTTTTGACTTCCTCCGGCAGTTCAGATCTGAAGATCATAGACCCAAAAACCGGGGAATTCGTAACGGTTACAGAAAATATCGGCGCAGGTGACGGGGTGGAATATACAGGATATGAAGGATATTATGTTACTTCTGATTGGAATGGGGAACTTTTTCTGATTTATCCTGATTTTTCAAAAGTATCGATCCTTAAAACAAGTGATGAAAAAATTAATTCAGCCGATATAGGCATGAACACTGAAAATCATGTTATCTATGTACCCACCTTTTATGACAACAGGGTTGTTGCCTATAGATTAATTGAGGTGGAAGATGAAGACGAAGGATTCGATGATATGTGATTTCTTATTTTAATAATTTTTTAAGGGTGCCCATATAACAGGCACCCTTTTTTATTGATGCCAGGCAGTATTGACTAAAAACCAATAAAATTGGCCAACTTAAATGAATAAAATCAAAAGAGTTTCTTTATTTTTAACACTCAATAAATTAACAAAATATCAGGGTGCAATGTCAAAACTAAACTATCTCCATTTCTTACCGCTTTTTCTATTTATAAGTATAAACCTTAACTCACAGAATATCAGCATGGACCTTTATCCCCAGGGGCAAATCCCCAATTTCCAGCCCACAGACGAGGTGGAACAACGCGACACCACCGACATTGTCCGCATTAGCAAAGTACAGACTCCAAACATAGCCATATTCCTTCCCTCCAAAAAGACAGCTACAGGCGAAGCTGTCATTATCTGTCCGGGAGGAGGTTACCAGAGGCTTGCTTACGACTGGGAGGGGGAAGACATTGCCAAATTCTGGAATTCAAAAGGAGTTGCAGCCATTGTGTTGAAATACAGGCTTCCCACTTCCAAAAGCCAGGTTGTCCCTCACAAAAGTCCGCTTATGGATGCGCAAAGAGCTATGCGCCTGGTAAGATATCATGCGGAAGACTGGAACATCGATCCGGAAAAAACCGGCATCATGGGATTCTCAGCCGGAGGACATCTGGCATCTACTCTGAGCACCCATTTCGATTATGGAGATCCCGATGCTACAGATCCTGTGGAAAGGATGAGCTGCCGGCCCGATTTTTCTATTCTGGTCTACCCCGTTATTTCATTCACTGCTGACTTCCAGCATACCGGATCGCATAAAGCCTTACTTGGAGAGAATCCTGATCCCGGTTTATCAGAATATTACTCCAATGAATCGCAGGTTAGCGATGACACTCCTCCTGCCCTCCTTATCCACTCATCCGATGATAAAGCAGTACCGGTCAATAACAGCATAGCCTACTACAAAGCATTACAGGAAAAAGCCATAACCGCCGAAATGCATATTTATCCCTATGGCGGACACGGTTATGGACTTGCCGTAGGTAAAGGATATTTATCGACATGGCCGGAGAGATGTAATACCTGGCTGAAGAATTTAAAGTCATATGAAGAATGAGTCTCCTCATTGATAGGGAGTATTTCAATCCCCCTCTGTGGTTCTCAGTGCCTACTCAGTGTCCTCTGTGTAAAATCCCCCACCCCTGTGTCCTCCCAAGAGCGCAGCGACTCAAAAACGTCCACCTATTCACCCCCCTGGCCTCTGTGTAATTCCCCCCTCACTCTCACTCTCACTCTCACTCTCACTCTCCTCTCCCTTTCAAACTCGCCATCGCCAGCAACACCCCCAACACAACACCCAAAAACGCAGCAAAAAGGATCCGAAACTCCTCCGGCAACAAAAAAGTTAGGGTTTGCGCCGGTATCCAGAATAAAAGAATGGTTTTCTTAAAGACAAAATTCCACTGAACCTGCCAGTCAATCTTTTGCAGGATATCAGCAAAAGCAATCGGCTGAAAGAAATTTTTCATCGACCCGCCGGTCCTCAGGATATGAGAATCGGTAATCTTATGAAAGGTCATCAGGACAGGAGCATAAAATAAGTTAAGCGCAGTGGATATACTAAAGGAAACCAGGACTTTTCTCCAGTTCAGATCTCCGGTTATTATGTTGACAGCATCTTCAAAACCGGCCTTTTCCAGAAACACCGGAGTTCCGGAAGAAAATATATCGAAAGCGATTTTCACACTTACCCCCAGGAATCCCCACACAAAAGCCCTCGGCAAAAGTCCGAATCCTTTTTGGTAATACTTCCCGGTTTTGATCCTCAAACCGATTACTTCCCCCAGGGTTGCTAGGATAGCGAACTTAATATAGCTCATAAACAATCCTCTTTCAGCATTGAATTGATAGTAGGAATCATAAACGGCCTCAGAAAAGAAAAAGGGGCTGAGGAAGAAAATTAGTCCGGAAAGGAAAAGAATATCATTACGTTTCATCAGGTTTCAGAATAAAATTGTGAAAATGCGAAATAAGGAATTTACCAGGGATTTGTGTATTAAATTTTTCATGTTTTGCAGAAGGTGAACATAATAATATTTGTTTTGAGAATTCATGTCGTACTTTTACGTCTCGTAATTATACGTCACGTAATTTTACGTATAAAAATAATTATGAAGCACAGAAAAGTAAAAAATAAAAATTCCTTCCAGTTCGGTATTGTAATTGATGATGAGGCATTCTGCAACAGGAAAAGTGAAATAACTTCTTAATCTGATTGCCAGCCACATTACACCCAATTCTTTGCATCTGTGGTTTTCGATCTTATCAGCAAGGGCTATGATCAGCATTCAGAAAATTTTCCGGAGACATGGTTAAATAAAGTAATGCTCTCTCAGATAGATATCTTTCAGGACATATACGATCAGCTAACCAATATCCAGAGAGCTGTCCTTCAGGCTTTATCGAAAATCGACGATGTGGGTATTTGTTCAGACAAAGCACGTACAAGGTACAAACTACCTGTTAGCTCATCTCTTACCGAAGCACTGAAATCTTTGCAGAAGAGAGCATTGATCTACAAGGATAGCAATGAGTATAAATTCAGCAATCCAATTTTCCAAGAGTGGTTATTGACCTTGGAGTAAAAACCTCCCCCACCGAAAAACAAGTTTTAAT
>CAYRTD010000178.1:0-7326 GCA_964426915.1 uncultured Bacteroidaceae bacterium
TCAGACTACTTTTATCCAGTACCGCATTCAGATGAAATCCAAGGTCTTCATCATATGAAGCTCCGGAACGGATCACTCCTTTTACCGTGATGGTTTGCCCCGGTTCCAGATTCCGGAGTTCAGCATTAGTTTCAGGAAGGAAAGTGGCACTTACTCCGGCAGGATCCTGGTCATTTTTAAGAAGAACAACTTTCTGTCCATTAAAGTCTTCTGTTATTTCACTGACCTTTCCGGTAATTTCAAGAATTTTGGAGTCTCCGTCGGCTGACAGGTATTTCTGGTTAGCCGCAGTAAAGTCGTTAAGATATTCCCTGACAAGCTCGGAACTCGTGAGAGAATAATCCACTTTTGCTGAAGATACGTCCCTGTGGGGCATGTTAAACATATAAATGCCTAATCCACCGGCGAGGATCAATCCTGCAATTGCTACAATTGCGATTCTTTTTAAAATTTTTCTTGTACTCATTTTTCCAGTTTTTACTATAGATCATGAGTCGGTGGAAATGGCAATCCTTACAACAGAATGAAAAAAAAGGAGGCGGGACTTATTTGAAATCCCAGTTCGAACTGGGATTTTTTAGAAAAAAATTATTATAGAATATATAAGTTAAATTCTCAGCAGCTCATTATAGTAGTATATTTCAAGAACTTGTTTGGTTCTGGTTAGTCAATTTCAGGGTATTTATGATTTATTTTTTATTAATAGTCAGGAGCTGTTTTATGTTATCCTTCAGTATTTTTTCATTGATGGGCTTTTCGATAAAAGCATTGCAACCTGACTTCAGTGCTTTTTTTGCTTCCTCTTTTTTTATGAAGGCTGTCTGAGCTATTATGGGAATATTTTTATTGAATTCGCGTATTTTTATTGTGGCTGAATGACCGTCCATTTCCGGCATTTTAAGATCCATCAACACAAGGGAAATTTCCGGATTCTTTTTACACAAATCAACAGCTTCTTTTCCGTTACAGGCCCGGATCACTCTAAAGTTCTGTTCCTGTAACAGCACTTCAAGAAACATAAAGCTGGTTTCATCATCTTCAGCGATAAGAATGAGTTTTTCTGATCCGTCATACGCAATTCGTTTCTGGTGAATCTTTTGAATAACTGCATCCTGAGTTTTATTGGAGACATAAGGAATTTTTACTTCAAAGCTAGTGCCTTTAGATGGTTCTGATTTTACTGAGATATTTCCTCCCATCATTTCCACATAAGCCTTGGTAATAGTAAGTCCCAGGCCCGATCCCTCATGTGCCCGGGTTATGGCTAGATCGGCCTGAACAAAACGGTCGAAAATTCTTTCCAGCTTGTCTTCGGAGATCCCTTTTCCGGTATCAGTTACCGAAATAGTCAAATATCCATTTTCTGCTTTGCATACAATCTCAATATATCCTTCATCCGTAAATTTCAGGGCATTTTTTATCAGATTGTCCAGAATTGATTCCAGTTTATTTTTGTCAGAACGTATATAATCAGCTTCACTCTCCAAAAAGCATGACACCCGGAGATCAATTCCTTTTTTTCTGGCCTGTGGTTCGAAAAAATCCTGGTAATATAGCATGAGTTCATTCAGGGATACCTTATCGTATTGTATAACGGCCTGACCGGATTCAATTTTTGAGATTTCTACAATATCATTGATGGTATTTAGGAGCCTGTTACCACTCTGGTTTACAATATCCAGATAAGCTTCTCTTTTTTCTTCAGAAAGCAGCGGATTTCTCAGGAGGTCCAAAAATCCCAGTATACCGTTCATGGGAGTACGTATTTCATGACTTACATTAGCCAGAAAGGCAGATTTCAACCTGTCGCTTTCCTCCGCCTTTTCTTTTGCAGACTGTAACTGTGTTATGGTATGGTGAAGCTTTGTCACATCCGTAAAAATGATAAAATTCAGACCCTTTTTTGAAGAAAGTCTGAATTCAATTTGTTTTATTGTTCCATCCTTACATTTAACCGGATACACCATGGATTGCACAGGGATTTTCTTTTCCCGGGCTTTTTGAATAGCTCTGTTCCACGTTTTTCTGATTCTCTCACGTTTCTTGAGATCAGGATAAGCCAATGACCACCATTCATTTACGGAAGACATGTCGTCAGATGTATATCCAAAAAGATCTTCAAACCGTCTGTTGGTATACAAGGTTTTTTCATTTTTATCTGAGATCACAACACCAACAGGAGCTGATTCAGCCAGGGATCTGAAGCGTGATTCACTTTCTTTAAGTTTTTTCTCGAATTCTTTTCTTTGAGTGATATCGAGTGCGGTAAAAATTACTCCTTTACTCAGATCCTTAGCATCTAAAGGAATGGATGAAAGTAGGATGTTCAATTTTTCACCATTCTTTTTCTGCCAGATGGTCTCAATTACTCCCAGGCTGAATTCCCTTATCTGGTTGTATTTTTTCTTCCCGACCCTTTCGTACTCTGCCGTGGAAGGGTACAATATCCTGGAACTTTTTCCCTTCAGCTCCTTTTCGGAAAAACCGGTCATTTCACTAATCTTTTTGTTTACCTGCCAAATGATCCGGTTATTCACAAGGCCGATTCCTACAGGAGCTACTCTAAAAATGCCCCGCATCTTGTTTTCACTTTCTCTTAACAATTCCTCTGCTTCCAACCGTTTTGTAATATCCCTGATCATCCCGATAAATCCTTCTGTTTCGCCTCTTCTGTTTTTCAGGTAAAAGATATTGGTTTCTCCCCTGAACAATTTTCCGTTTTTCTTTTTATAGGTAATGGTTAGGAGAAAATTCGGAATATCTTTACTTTCCCGGAGTTTTGACCCCGTCAGTTCAAATTCTTTGAGGTCTTTATAAATCATTGAAGTATCTTTTCCAATGATCTCTTCCTGGGTATATCCGAATAAATCGGTAAATGCCGGATTGCAATTCACTATTTTCCGGTTGGTATCGGTAACCAGAATGGAATCCCTTATGCTGCTAAAGAGATTTTTGTATTTATTTTCACTTTCCTTGATTTCCGAGACATCCTGGAGAATACCTGTAACGGTATTTTGGTCCGCATTGTACTCTGCTACAGAGTGAATATTTATGTATGTATTATTTTTCGGGTTTTTTATAATAAATTCTTCATCATACTTAGCCTGCCCGTTAACAAGTTTATGTAATGCCTCATTGAGGGCCTTTCTATATTCCGGCAAAGGGATTTCCTGGACTTTTGCAATAGTCAGATTTTCTCCGGCATCAAGACCGTATATTTTCAAGGCCTCTTTTGAGGCGCTGACTTTAGCTGTGGAAAGGTCGAACTTCCAGCTTCCCATTTTACCTATTTCCTGGGCCTTGTTTAAGGTTCGTTCACTTTTTTTCAGATTCTCCTGCAACTCATACTCTTCTGTCACATCCCTGAAAACTATTACCACCCCTTTAATGGTATTACTTGAATCTTTGATGGGCGCTCCGGAATCTGCAATCTGATATTCCTCACCTTTCCGGGAAATCAATTTGGTATGATTTGCCAGACCCACAACATGCCCTGTTTTCATTACTTTATCTACCGGATCTTCAGCTTTCTTTCCCGTCACTGCATTTACAATGTTAAACACTTTGCTGAATGGAACCCCTGCTGCCTGGCTGAGACTCCACCCTGTAAGTTTTTCTGCGACGGGATTCATTTGTATTACCCGCCCTTTTATATCTGTAGAAATTACTGCATCGCCGATAGAGTTAAGGGTGATGCGCATTTGTTCATTACTTTCAGCAACTTCTTCCTTTGCAAGCTTACTCTCTATGAGGCTTCCCATTAATAAGGCTGAACGTCTCAACCTCCTCTTTGCCAGATCGGTAATAAATTTGGGTCTGGCAGGATAGGATTCTGCTTTTTCCCGGAGCTTCTCAACAGGAATTTTATATTTGGCCGACAGGTCTTCCAGGCTTTGATCGTCTGTTGGTGGATTTCCGTAGCCGAAATTAATTGATCCGGTTATTTTGCCATTTGCACGGATGGGCAGGGCATAGAGATTAATTCCGCCATTACATTTGATATCTACTGCTTTCCCTTTTTTTATTGAAGGTGAAGATGCATCTTTCCAGCACGATTCATGGCACAGCCATTTCCCACTGTTCATAGCTTCCCGGTTATCACTGGTATTGCATAATTTACGTGAGGCTGTATCCATCATTCTGCACCAGCCTGAAGAGAATACGCCCAGTGCATAATCTCCGTTGCGTTCATAAATTGCCGCGGAAGTTTCAAGAAGGTGGAGATAATCAGCAACAATTTCTTTGAGATGTTTTTTACCCAACATATTCAGGATCATTCCTTCTTTATTCATGGAACTCAAATCGCCATAATCCGGAACATATTCTGCTTCCTCTTCCTGACTGTCGTGTAACATCCATTCTATTTCGTGCAGGGCTTCTCTTGTTTTATTGCGCTTATTTATATCCTCACTGCTGGTAGAATTTAATTCTTTAATCCGTTCTTCAAGCTCATGGATATAATTATTTACTTCCTCTGTCTTTTCGTAAAATTCCTTCTCGCTAAGATTTTTATACTCGTTAAAGGTTAAGAACTTTCTGGTTTTTTTGCCTGGTCCGGACATTCTGCCGCTGCTTTTTTTCATCAGTTTTAGGTTTTATGCAGGTAAAGAATCCGAATTAATACTATTCTTTACAGGATCGGATCCGAAAGTATTAGTAATGGTGCTGAATACAGGATACTAGATAAATAATTGACAAGATAAGAAAAAACATCTGATCAAAAGGTTGAGGAAAGAAATAAGAAAATAATAAGGACAATGAAAAGTCTTTTTCACCCCAATCCCCAAACCGTAAAAAACCCTTACCCTTACCGTAGGCTGCTAAGAGATATTATCAAATATTATACCGATCCATTTGGTTGCGGCTCCTTCAAAAATAAGTTTAAGCTCATCACCGTTTTCCACTGCTTCACTGGCCAGCATAAAAGCATTGGATACTTTACCCATCGCCTCTGCTGATGTGGTGTCTGAAAAAATTACAATTGCTATTTTGTTCATAATAGTAAAATTTAAGTAAATAATACTTTATCTCTCTTCTCATTTTCTTTGGAGAAATTGAAGTTTAGGTATGAAAGTCTCTCCTGTATAAGGAATTCATTTCATTTGGGGTTTGGTCGAAGAAAAAATGAATCCTTACAATAAGGGATTATTTAAAAAACTAGAAATAGGATAGGCAATATTTATTATTTATACTAATCTTTTATCTTTTTCAATATTATATAGCATATACACTAAATAATCATATATTTGTCATAATATAAAGCGCATGTGCAATAAAAATTGAATTTATGGAAAATGAAGTGATATATCGTAAATCCTATCTTAAAAGGATTCAACCTTTTATTGGAAAGCAAGTGATCAAGATACTGAGAGGTCAGCGACGCGTTGGTAAAAGCTACATTTTGAAGCAGTTGATACTCCAATCCAGGCAATATAGTCCTGAAAGCAATATTATTTACATTAACAAGGAAGACATGAAGTTTGTATCAATCAAAACTGATGTCGACCTGCATCAGTACGTACTGGAACAAACTAAAACCGGCTTTCAAAACAAGGTTTTTATTGATGAAATTCAGGAAATCAATCATTTTGAAAACGCATTAAGGAGTTTACTGCTAAATGCTGAATACGATATTTATTGTACAGGAAGCAATGCAAACATTCTTTCCGGCGAATTAGCCACTCATCTAAGCGGCAGGTATGTTGAATTTGTTATCAACGGCCTTTCGTTCAAGGAATTTATGGAGTTTCATGAGCTTCCGAATGAACAAGACACTCTGATGCTATACCTCAAGTTTGGCGGCTTGCCTTATTTAAAGCATCTTAAGTTAGAAGAAGAAATTGTTTTCAGCTACCTGAAAAGCATTTACAGCACAGTTATGTTTCGTGATGTTATCATGAGATACGATATCCGGAATACAGCTTTTCTTGAAAATCTGGTTTTATACCTGGCGGATAATATCGGACAGCTTTTTTCTGCCAATAAAATAAGCAATTACCTGAAGTCCCAACGTACCGAAATAGCCGCATCACAGGTAATCCAGTATCTGAGCCACCTCGCTTCTGCCTATCTTATATACCGACTGCCAAGGTACGATATAACCGGCAAACGCATTTTCGAAGTAGGGGAAAAGTACTTTTTCGAAGATACCGGATTACGTAATGCAATCTGCAACTTCAGGCTGGCAGATATTGGAAAGATCATGGAAAATGCTGTATTTCATCACCTGAAATACCGGGAATTCGATGTTAAAGTGGGAAAATCAGGACCCAATGAGATTGACTTTGTTGCCGGTAAAAAAGGGGAAAGGCTTTATGTGCAGGTAGCTTACCTGTTGTATGATGATAAAACCATTGCCCGGGAATTTGGAAATCTAGAAAAAATCAATGATAATTATCCCAAAATGGTTGTATCTATGGATGACTTTAAGGGAAATACATTCCGGGGTATTCAGCATTTCAACCTGAAAGATTTTCTTAACCTGGATTTATAGACATCATTCTTCAGCAAAAAGGGAATATTTTACAATCCCATATCACTCTCATAGGCAAGAACAGGGGTTCCGCCCCAGGCAAAACCTGTTTTTGCCCATGCATTTTCGGCACCAGGATACTGTCTTTTGAGAACATATAATCCTGGGTACTTTTATATTCAGACCCCATCAAAAACAAAGTAGAAATAAGATAGGCTATCATATTATTTCATCTTTATAAAACAGTAAGAAACCATCCCACCAATTTCGATTCAGGTAATAGTCCGGTATGACTTTAGATCATTTCACCTTTATTGAACATTTTGAAATAGGGTACTCCTGAAAGGCCCGGTTCTTTCACCAGTTTTTTACTGGCCTCCGCATTTATTTTCACAATTTTTATTTCATCCCTGTATTCGGTTTTCAGGCTGTCTATCATTGGCATCATCTGGAGGCAAGGCCCACACCACGGCGCATAGAAATCTATAAACACAGGCATTTCCGATTGGATGAGGGCATAAAAATTCAATTGACCCGCATCGGGAATATGTCCGTTAGCAAATTCACCTGATGTACGCACATCAATCAGGGTTATTTTTTCTTTAGAAAGATCATCATAAAATTGGGTGGAGCTTAATTGATGGTAATCCTGAGCATTTCCCGTGGAAAACCCCAACAAGGACAGGAGGGAAGTATTGAAGATTGCTTTTATATTGTTCATGAGGGGTTTTTGGTTTAATAGACGGGGGTAATGTAAAAAACTTACATTGGGGGAAGAAATTGGATCACATAACCTTCGCTGAAGCTTCGGCTTACAAGTAAGGCACATAAGGTTTGGGTTTAATTTTGGGGAT